>NZ_JAHOOJ010000016.1:0-92036 GCF_019132535.1 Erysipelatoclostridium sp. DFI.2.3
CATAGATATAAAAAAGGATATATGAAAGACTAAATGCAATTGTAAGTGTAAATTCAACTAGATTGTTGTGTAAGAGTCTTTTCTACTTAGCTACTTTGAAAGTGGAATTTAACTTTTCACTTCAGCTAATAACTAATGAAGAAATATAAGACTTACATAGCATTGATTAATTTGTTATAATATAATTATAATGCTATAATTAACCACAGTCAGCGATTACTATCTTTTCCAATTTATTAGATAATATGATTATCTTAATATATTCGAATCATCTTCCTTTTATGTCTATATATCATTCTTTTTTAGCTATAATGGCGTATCAATAAAAAAACTTATCAGACACATAATTTTTGGCTCCGAATATGCTCTAAATTTTAATAAATTTTATATCTAATTTTTGATTATCCGCATAAACACTATACATTCAAGCATTTTGAGGTATAGAAAAAAACTCATTTTACCACGAATTTACCACGATTGAATGAGCCTTGATATGACAGTAAAACCACTATGGGAGATAGCACAAATAACTGTGTATCTCCCAATTTTCTTTTATACAGTTGATTACTTCACTCGTATTTCAAATTTCAAGATTGCTTTCATCATATCTGTATAAACTTCTCCTTTTAGTTCTTCATCAACCTGCATAATGATTTTACCACTTTCACAGTGGTAAAACGGTCGCAAGCATAATTTAGAAATATAAGCGTCATAAAACTTCAAAATTTCTCTGATTGCCACCTCATCTCCGCTTGACGCTCTGCAAATCAATTCAAAAGAGGGATAGCCATAATCTTTGCTCATTCTTTTTACTTCCTTTCGCTTAAAAGCATTTTTAACTTCTTTAGTCCTCTACTTCTTCTGCTAAAAATAGCAGAACGTGATACATGGTACAATTCTGAAATTTCTCTGTCATTCATGCCTTGAAAATAACGTAATAAAATCGTACTACGCTGTTTTTTCGATAGCATATTTAAAGCTGTAGCGAGTTTTTCATCTGTTACACAAATCGTAAAATGAAAAACTTGAAACGATACATAATCATAAATGTATGTATCAACTGTTCCCTGTTCAAGCCGTTCTGTTTCTGACATTTCGCAAAACAGAACTTCATTTTTAGAGCGTTTCATAATCTGCTTTTTATGATATTTTACCCTGCCCTTAATGATAATCATCATCAAAGAATTAAACTGCAATCTGACAATATCCTTGAAAGAAGATGTATTCATAAGTTCACCCCCCCCCTTTCTGCAAAAACTGAAATATACAAACGGAATATTTCAATACGGAAAATAGAAATACCGTCTATACCTTTGGTTTCGTATCAGAAAAGAAAGTGTCTATGAAAAAAAGCCCGCACAAAACATATTGTTTTGCACGAGCCTTTATATTGAAAAATAAAAGTAAGATGTTTTAATTACTATTAGTATCTATCTTCTTTAACGCTTCTAAAGTTATATCTAAATTGTCTTTATGCCAATTTTCTAAAGTGATTCCAGCTTTTTTTGATGTCAAACTGCCAGAAGTTCGTAAATTGCTTAGCTCTTTTTGCTGTGTTGATAGTCGAATAATATCTGTATCTGTTGTAATTGAAATGATATAATTCAATAAATCTTCTGAAATCTCAATACTTTTAATTCGAGAATATGGAATTACTAAAAGTTCTTCTTTTTTTAACGTCATATTCAATGTCATAAGATTGAATGGTATTAACACAATTTCATGCTCACAAAGTTGTAGTACATAAAATTCCGAATTGAAAAATTCGAGAATCTTTGCACTCAAATTATGCGGAGCGTATTTTACAATAATACATTTGTTTTCAAGTGCTTTCAATCCAGCCTCATTTATAACCTTATAGACCTTTTTTTCTGTTGCCATAATACATTCCTCCTTGAGTTTTTATATTCGCCCTTATTTTATACTATTTCATTCTAAAAGTAAAGTATTTCTTACATTTAGAAGCAAAAAAATTCTTGCTCTCATTTAGATGAAAAACAAGAAATCTTTTATTTATTCAATTTTATTTAAAATTAAAATTGCAATAATCTCAATAAATATCATCGTATCATAAAGCCATTGGATTACATTGGCACAAAAAACATAACCTACTTCCAAAGTATCAGGCACCATTGCTCCAACTGCTTTTGCAAGTAAATTTGCCATAATTATAAAATAGATAAAGGCAATCGCACTAGCTTTTCCTTTAATTTTCCACCCACGTTCATCTCGATTTTGTTTTCGTACAAACATTACAATCAATATCAATGTAAGTGGCAAACTTGCCCATGCACCAATTATCAAAACAGTTTTACTGTTAAATACATTCCATAAAAATTCGTATAATGATAACACAGTCAATCCTCCCTAAAATCAAATAAATCTTCAATCGTTACATCAAACACTTTCGCAATACTGTATGCCAACAACATAGAGGGATTATAACGATTTCTCTCAAGCTGTATAATCGTTTGTCGTGATACGCCTACAAGGTCAGCGAGTTCCTGCTGGCTCATTCGTTTTGTCGCTCGGTAAACATGAATTTTGCTATCAAACGAATATTTATTTTTCTTTGCCACTCATACACCGCCTTTATCGTAATTTTCCATTTCCGATTATAACATATTTCTTACATTTTGTGTGGCTGTTTTTAATACCTTATGAGAAAATCGTGCAACTATCCCTTTTTCCCTCTTGATTACCCAACACAGAAAAGAAAAAGCCCTGTCAAGAGCTTTGCCACCATTGGTGGTGCTTTGCACTCTTGATCGGGCTTTTTGTTTGCTGTATCTTCTCACAAGAGGAAAAAGATTACTCGTCCTCATCATCAAAATGGTTATTCCCTAATACTTCCCGTAACAGTTCCATATCTTCTTTTGAGTTGGGGTTTATCCGTTTCACGAATTGAAAAGGTGTTTTATACTTATGTCCCTCTATGCTTTCCCCAAACATATCCATGCTGTATAAATCATCATATCGGTCTAACAATCTTTGAAACTTCAAATGCTGGATAAATTCTTTAATTGGGTAAAGGTCGCCTGCCTGTATGTTATTTCCGTTGATGTAGTCGGTAATATATTCCCGTAACTTTTCTAACTCATATTCCAGCCATTCTTCCTCACTATCAAAAAAGTTGTCATAATGCCCGTGTTTCAGTTCTGTATTTAGGCGTTCTTCGGCTCTTAGAAACTGACAGACTTCCTTTTCAGCCTGATTGATATATTTCCATTCCCCCGACAACAGTTCATTGGGCGTTACGTCCAGCACTTCCATTATCTTTTCCAGCGTATCATAGGCAGGATAATTCAATCCTCGTTCAATCTTGGAAAGGCTCTGCATATTGATACCGATTTTGTCCGCAAGCTCCTGCTGTTTCATTCCTCTGTATTTTCTGATGGTCTGTATGTTGTTTCCCAAAAAATTTATTTTCACTGCATAACCCTCCGTAACTCTGTATATCTTCTTATTTCGTTTCCGTTATAAGTCTATCATGCTTAATATGGTTTGTAAAGACAAAAAAAGATATTGACAAATAAGCATACAAGAATTATTATGTGTTTGTAAATAATTAAGCACAACAGAATGAAATATAAAACCATTTAAAAAGTAAATCCTATCTGATTAAACCCGTAGATATGAATATCGGTTGATATGGCATGGTTAGAAAAGGACAAACAGGGTTTGCAGACAAAGCATTGCAGGACTGCTGGCGTGCGTCAGCAACAACGCCATGACGGCTCTGCCGTCAAAGGACGGAAATGCTTTGTCTGCTGGCGAGCCTGCGAGCCTTACCTGTGCCCCCGTTATCTAACAGGGGGGCACTATTACAAGCGAAACTATCCAAAAACCATACAATCCCAAAGCTGTGAGGAATAATAAGAAGTTTTAAGAAGATAGTGTATATCATACTTTTTGAAAATAGGTTTACAGGTATTTCAAGGCTGTTGTGGGATTGGAGGAATACAATGAACAACTTAGAATTTGCACTTGAAATGAAGAACAAACGCCTTGCAAGCGGTCTTTCGCAAGGAGAACTTGCAAGCCTTACCCATTTATCAAGATACAGTATCAACCGCTTTGAGAACGGAAAAGCCAACGCTAGCAGGGAAACACAAAATATTATCCTGCGTTGTCTGAATTACTATGTCTGTGATAAACCTTTTTATCTGCTAGTCGATTACCTGTCTGTACGCTTTCCGACAACGGACGCATTAGCAATCATTAGAAAGGTGCTAGGCATGAAAGCCGATTATTTTATCCATTATGATTACGGGTATTATGGCTATAAGGAGCATTACACCTATGGAGAAATCAAAGTCATGGTATCTGATGATGAACACATGGGCGTGTTCTTGGAATTAAAAGGGGCAGGCTCACGCAACATGGAATACGTCTTACAGGCACAGAACAGGGATTGGTATTCATTCTTAAACCGCTGTCTTGACTGTGGTGGTCTTATCCGTCGCTTTGATTTGGCGGTCAATGATATGTGCGGTCTGCTGGATATTCCCACCTTGTCTGAAAAATACAAAAATGGCGGTGCGGATTGTCGCTGTAAAAACTATGAAAATGTGCAAGGTGGAAAATTAAGCGGAAAAAACCGTGATTTAGCAAGCACCCTTTATATCGGCTCAAAAGCAAGTACAAAATATTTTTGCCTGTATGAAAAACAAAAGGAACAGGCAACAAAAAAGAAACATACCGATATTATCAACCGTTTTGAAATTCGTCTGCGTGATACAAAGGCAGTACAGGCAGTTGAAGAACTGTTACTGACCTATAACCCTCACGGTCTGGTGTTTTATCTCATTACGGACTTTGTGGACTTTCCCGACTATCCATTATGGGAGATATTCACTTCCCATGACAGCTTACCGTTTGAAATGAACCCCGTACCCGTCAATATGGAACGCACTCTGCAATGGCTGGAAAGACAGGTCATGCCGTCAATCGTGATGATAGAGGAAATCGACAGGCTGACAGGTTCAAACTACATGAAAATGATTGATGAATGCAACCACCTTTCTGAAAAACAGGAAATGATTGTGGAACAGATGTGTACGGATATAGCAGACGTAATCGAAAGTGAGGGGGTGTTTTATGAGTAATGCACAGGATATTCCCGTATGGGAAAAATATACCCTTACCATTGAAGAAGCGTCAAAGTATTTCCGTATCGGAGAAAACAAGTTAAGACGCTTGGCAGAGGAAAACAAGGACGCTGGCTGGCTCATTATGAATGGCAACCGCATACAGATTAAACGCCGACAATTTGAACAGGTCATTGATAAATTGGACGCTATCTAGTGCAAATGAGCCTTGTATGTGTTAAGATGAAAACAAGTCATATCAAGGCTCTTTCCAACAAGGAAAGGAGCATGACACCATGAAAGAAAAAAGACGGGATAACAAAGGACGTATCCTGCATACCGGAGAGAGCCAACGAACAGACGGAAAATACTTATATAAATATGTGGACGCATTTGGAAACACAAAATATGTGTATGCTTGGAGATTGACGCCAACGGACGTAACGCCAAAGGGCAAGCGCCATGTTATATCGTTACGGGAAAAAGAGGAACAGATAAAAAAAGACCTGTTAGACGGTATCGACAGCACAGGCAAAAAAATGACGCTTTGCCAACTCTATGCCAAACAGAACGCACAGAGGGCAAACGTAAAGAAAAGCACACAGAAACAGAGAGAACAGCTCATGCGGTTATTAAAAGAGGACAAGCTGGGTGCTAGGAGCATTGATACCATAAAACCCTCTGACGCTAAAGAATGGGCGTTACGCATGAAAGAGAAAGGCTTTTCCTATAACACCATTAACAACCATAAACGCTCGTTAAAAGCGTCATTCTACATTGCCATACAAGATGATTATGTAAGGAAAAATCCCTTTGATTTCAAGCTGAATGAAGTCATAGAAGATGATACCAAAGGGAAAGTCGCATTGACAGAGGGACAGGAACAAGCCCTACTCTCATTCATCAAGATAGATAACGTGTACCACAAGTATTATGATGATGTGCTGATACTGTTAAAAACAGGACTTCGTATCTCGGAACTATGCGGATTGACGGTCAAGGATATTGATTTCAAAAATGAGATAGTCCATATCGACCACCAGCTATTAAAGAGCAAGGAACAGGGCTATTATATCGAAACGCCTAAGACCAAAAGCGGAATAAGGCGAGTGCCATTGAGCGAGGAAACAATCAAGGCATTTCAAAGGGTTATCAAGAGCCGACCAAAGACAAAGCCGACACAGGTAGACGGACACAGCGATTTTGTATTTATCAATCACAAAGGCAAGCCGAAAGTAGCGATTGATTACAGCACTTTATTTGTCCGTATGGTAAAGAAATACAACAAGCACCATAAAGATAACCCACTGCCACACATCACACCGCATATATTAAGGCATACGTTCTGTACAAAAATGGCACACAGGAACATAAACCCGAAAGATTTACAGTATATCATGGGTCATTCCAATATCAGTATCACAATGGATTGGTATGCACATTCCTCTATTGAGAGTGCCAAAACAGAGATAAAGCGTCTGATAGCATAGAAGTATTTACCACGAAATTTACCACGTTTGAGAGAGAAAACATAAGAAGATATGCCCCGATATGCGAACGTGAACAGAAAGTATAAATGCCCGTAGAGCCTATAAAATAAGGCTTTGAGGACATTTTATAAGATATGAAAAGATAGGAAAAAAGTGATATATAATTTCACCTAAATATAAAACCATAACATTTTATAAAGTGTTATGGTTTTATGATATTTTTTTATTTCGCAATACGATAAATATTTTCCATATCCTCTTTCTTCAAAACCTTGAAACACCCGATCGTGCGTTCGTCCTCAAAGCTGCACTTCCATGCCAGCTTTCGGATATCCTCCTCGCATAACGTGATTCCCATTTCATGAATGGATGTCGGCATACCGATTTCCTTAAAGAACTGTTCGGTTGCTTCAATTCCTGCCAGTGCACACTCGACATCGTTTTCTTCCCGGATTCCCATTACATTTCTGGCATACTGCGCAAATCTGGATGGCTGTTCCTGATAGACATAGCGTGCCCAGCTGCCCCATACGGCAGCCAGCCCTGCACCGTGAGCAACCTTGTACATCCCGCTCAGCTCATGCTCCAGCTGATGACAGGCCCAGTCACCGAAGCTGCGGCTTCCTGTTATATCGTTATGAGAAAGACTGCCTGCCCACATCACCTCCGCGCGGGATTCATAGTTGTTTGGCTCCTTCATCAGAATACGGGTATGCTTCATAACCGTACGCATCAGACTCTCTGCAAAGCCGTCAGTGATATCCATGTTGTTTTCCTTTATGAAATAACGTTCCATGGTGTGTAAAATGATATCCGTACAGCCGCTTGCTGTCTGATAGGGAGGAAGTGTCATAGTCAGCTCTGGATTCATAATGGCAAACCGGCACCGTCCGTAATCAGAGCTTAATCCACGCTTCAGCCATCCGTCTTCATTGGTGATGACACTGGAATTACTCATTTCACTGCCGGCAGCCGCAATCGTCAGTATCGCACCCACCGGAAGGCAGCCGGTTACCTTTTTCCTTCTTGCATAATACTCCCATACATCGCCTTCATTCACAACGCCATAGCCGATGCCCTTCGCAGAATCAATCACACTGCCGCCCCCAACTGCCAGAATGAAGTCTACCTGTTCCTTTTTAGCAAGAGCGATTCCCTCGCGCACCTTGGAAAGCTGCGGATTCGGCACAACACCGCCCAATGTGACGGCGGAAATCCCGGCCTTCTTCAAGGACGCCAAAACACGGTCAAGCAAACCGCTTTTCACAGCACTTTGTCCACCGTAATGCACCAGTACCCTGTGACACCCCTCCTGTTTCAATATAGAACCAATTTGCTCCTCTTCTTTTCGACCGAAATACACGCGTGTCGGAGCGTAAAATGTAAAATTGCCCATAAGCTACCTCCTGTATATGTCATTAGTTTACAACGAATCAAACAAAGGCGCAAGCCATGCAGGAGGCTCATAAAAAAAGCAGCGCGCAATACACTGCTTATCCGGTGAATTTTTCCCACAATCCAAACAGGAAAATGAACATTACAATCAGCGGCAGAACATAAGATACATAGCCTCTTGCCTTTTCCGGGAAGCGAAGACCTTTTCCGGCATTCGCCTCTGCCACAAAATTTTTCCAGCCCCAGCCAAGCTTTCTCGTACAGAAGAACAGGAAAACCAGAGAACCAAGCGGCATAATAACATTGGAAACAAGGAAATCCAGCAAATCCAGCACAGCGCTTTCTTCACCGAAAGGCTGAAATCCGGACAGGACACTGAAGCCGATTGCACAGGGGATGCTTCCCACTGCGATAATAATAAAATTCAAGAGAACACTCTTCCGCCTTGTCCAGTTACATAAATCAATTGTAAAGGAAACAATATTTTCAAACACGGCAATGATGGTGGATAACGCCGCGAAGTTCATAAATACGAAGAACAGAGTTCCCCACAGCTGTCCGTTTGCCATTTCATTGAAGATATTGGGAAGCGTCACAAACACCAGTCCGGGACCGCTGTCAGGTGCTACCCCGAAGGACATGCAGGCGGGAAAGATAATCATACCTGCCATAAAAGCCACAAACGTATCCAGCGCCATAACCCGTACACCCTCCCCACTCAGGGAATGCTTGCGGTCAATATAGCTTCCAAAGATTGCCATACCACCCATTCCAATGCTCAGTGTAAAAAAGGCCTGCCCCATCGCCGCATAGATGGCATTGAAAATACCGTTTTTCATCAGTTCATCAAAATCCGGTATCAGATAAAAGGAGACACCCTTCATCGCACCATCCAGACTCAGGGACTTTACTACCAGCAGGATCATAACCGCCAGCAGCAGTCCCATCATCCCTTTTGTGATTTTTTCCACACCGTTTTGCAGGCCAAGCGCACATACACCGCAGCCGATAGCGACAATCAGCAGCATCCAGAACAAGGATGCCTGCGGATTCTGCTGTAAAGAGGCAAAGACATGCTTCACCTCCTGCGGATCAAGACCGTTAAATTCCCCGCTGATCATCTTTGCGAAATATGCGAGCATCCAGCCGGATATCGTTGTGTAAAACATGACAAGGAGATAGTTTCCAGCCATAGCCACATAAGAGAACCGATGCCAGAGCTGCCCCGGCTTCTCTAAAACATGAAAGCTTCTTGCCACGCTTTTTCCGCTTCCTCTTCCCACGGAATATTCCATAACGATAATGGGAAGCCCCAGAAGAACAAGAAAAAACAGATACACGAGTACAAAGGCTCCTCCCCCGTATTTCCCCACCATATAAGGAAACCGCCATATATTGCCAAGACCGATGGCACATCCTGCCGACAAAAAGATGAAACCGAGTCGTGAGGATAATTTTTCTCTTTTATTTTCCATAATTACTCCTTTAACAAAGTGTCCTGCGGATAACGTGCCCCAGGAACACAGACGTTCTTCATTGTAAAAGAATTTTGTATGGAAGTCAACGAAAACGAAGGGAAACATACTTACTGTGTGTTCCCTAAAACTATTTCAAAAAAGTAAGAGATAGGAAAATGTAAAACATGCATCCATTTCCACAGCTTCTTCATACATTTGCCTGAATTTATAAATAAAATGTCACAAATACACTATTCACGGTACTGTGTTTTGAACTTTTTCAATTTCACTCAAATGCTTTTTAGTGACGTATTCTCATCACCTCATCTATACGTTTTGTACAAATGCAGATATCTGTTGCGGTGAAGAAAGACAGCCCTGCGATACCGGACCATCTGTACCCCAAACTGCCAGTGCAGAGCTTACACCGGCTCTGGCAGCACATTCCATATCCGTGTCCATGTCTCCGATATAGATACAGTCCTCTTTTACTGCATTCATCTTCCGCATATAAGCAAGAAGAGGTTCCGGGTCCGGTTTGTGAAGCAAGGTATCCTCCTTGCAAATTATACAGGCAAACAGCGCATCGAAGGAAGGGGATGAAAAGTAAGCCCTGTATTCCTGCCAGTCACGGGAGGTAACGATTCCCAAGGTATATCCCTGATGACGCAGATTTTCCAGTACCTCCAGCATCCCGCTGAACAGCGCGATATGCTCAACCTGTGTCTGATATTGCAGCTGCCAGTATTCATCGAACTGGGCTGCATCAACATTCTCCACCTGCAGCATGGTTAATGCTTTCTCCGTGGTTACTCCCAGTATGGCTTTCAATTCCGTATTAGAAAATGTACGCCAGGGTACATAATAGCGCAGGGTCTTTTGCCATGCATACAGATTTCCCTTTTCCGTATCCATAAGGGTTCCATCCAAATCAAATATGATATGCTGTATTGCCATAAATACCTCCTGTCCTGTTTCCATTTGCTGAACAGGCACTTTTCTCCATTGTATAATGACACAGCAGGAAACGCAATAGCCTGACTTCATAACAAATCAAGAGCTTCAGCTATTCATTTAAAGACAGAAAGACGGATATGGAAAAAGGAGCTATTCCGTATAAAGGAAATCGCTCCTTATCATTTACACTGTTACAGTGAATCCTGAGGCGGTACATCCAATTTCAGCGCACAGGCTCCCGGATTTTCTTAGGGAAGCTATACAGCCATTGCTGCCAGGGTTGCATCCCGCACAGCCTCGAGTGCCTGCGCTACGGTTGCTGCATCCCCAACAACATATACATTATCCTGATCTGTCAATGCACAGGCCAATGCCGTATTGCTGCGGGAACCGGTCGCATACACCACATGTGTGAAATCCTGTCGCTCCAGCGCCTCTCCATGAACATTCAGCTTTACTATGCCGGCTTCCACAGCCTCCAGCCTGGTATTGGTCAGTAGCTGTACCTGTGCCTTATGCAGACGGTCCATGACCAGCACCTTTTCATTTACAACCATACCTGCCGCAATCTCATCCGTCATTTCAATCATCGTGATATGCAGCGGTCCGCGCTTATTATGGAGAAGGTGTTCACATACCTCACAGCCGACCATTCCTCCACCGACTACCAGAACGTTACCGCCCGGAATGAGCTGTTCGTTTTTCAGCACCTCCCAGGCACCGATGCCATGCTCTGCCAGTCCGGGGATTGGCGGTACTGCCTCCATTGCACCGGTTGCCACGATCAAAGCATCGTATGCATCCTTCATATTCTCGCAGAATTCCGTATGCAAACGGATATCAACGGATAAGCGTGTCAGTTCATGCTCCAGATAAACAACCCACTTACTGATCGGCTGCTTAAATGGCGGCACACAGGCCAGCAGCAGCTGTCCTCCCAGACGGTCTGTTTTCTCAAATAAGGTTACCGTATGTCCGCGAAGAGCCAGTACCCTTGCGGCAGCCATACCCGCGATACCACCGCCGGCTACAGCGACATGCTTTTTCTTATCAGCCGGAATCAGCTTCATTTCCAACTCTTTACCACAGGCAGGATTGATAACACAGCTCGCCGGGTGACGCTTTGTCTGTTCCCCTACACAGCCGATCACACAGCCTGTGCATGGTGCAATTTCCTCCAGCTTATCTTCAGCTGCCTTATTAACCAGGTATGGGTCAGCAAGCAACGCACGACCGAATACGACCCCATCCACAGCTTTTTGATCAACCAGCTCCATTGCCATGGCAGGATCCAGCACCTTGCCTACCACAAGGACAGGCACACTGCTGACCTCGCGGATTCTTGCTGCCTGCGCAACATTGACACCCTCATGCTCACCGTGACTTGGAATGATCTTATTCGGGCGCTCATACTGTGTACCGCCACTGACTTCAAAGGCATCGACACCGTGTGCAATCAGCTTCGGCACAAGATAGCACATATCCTCCACCGTATTTCCCTGCGCATCCTTTTCATCCCCGCTGATGCGCAGAACGATAGGAAAGTCCCTGCCGCAGGCTTCTTTGATTGCATCGATCACCTCAAACAGAAGACGTGCACGATGATCCAGACTTCCTCCATACGCATCACAGCGCTTATTGCGCATTGGTGACAGGAAGGAGCCCAGCAGCATATATGCATGTGCACAGTGCAGCTCGATTCCATCAAAGCCTGCCTGCTTCGCCTGCAACGAGGTTTGTGCATACTGTTTAATGATGTTTGGCAGCTCTTCGATTGCCAGTGCTCTTGTCCTTTGCCCCATCGAATTAACATAGACACTGCTCGCAACCGGTGGTATTCCCATAAAGGCTGAGATACTCTCCGGTCCCGGATGGGTAATCTGCGGTATGATGCAGGCACCTGCTTCGTGAACTTTATCTGTGAAGGCCTTATAGGATGCTATGGCTTCCTCACCTCGAAAGCACAGTGTATTTCCCAGATAGGGAACGGATGGATCAACGCTTAACGCATCCAGAATAATACAGCCGACACCGCCGCGTGCACGCTCGAGCCAGTATGCCTGCATGCGCTCATTTACACAGCCGTCACTGCTTTCATATCCCAGAGACATCGGTGCCATAAATGTCGCATTGCGCAGCTTCATGGTAGAAATCGTCAGCGGCTGAAAAAGCTTTGAATTATTCATATTTCCTCCTGTTACAGGGAACGTGCAGTTTCATGTGCTTCCGCAATCGCCTGCAGTGCCCTTCTTGCCTTTTTGGCATCTCCTATGATGTGATACGGTATCTGTTTTTTCTCACAGGCTTCTGTCAGCGCCTCATGATCTCTTGCGCGTGCACCTACGGCCATAACGACACTGTCACAAGGAATCACCTGCTCGACTCCTTCGTTTTCCACCAGTACTCCGTTTTCCACAACGGCTTTTACCGAGGTGTTGACAACCGTTTCGATATGATGCATGTACAGCGATTCCATAACACAGATTTTACGCAATGCGCCAAGGTCCTTCGCGACGCCGTCCAGCATTTCGATAACGGTAACAGCTGTCCCCTGTTCACTCAGATATTCTGCAGTTTCCACACCGACCAGACCACCGCCGATAACTGCGACATGACCGGATGCGGTTGCTTTTCCGTTCAATATGTCATGGGAATTGTATACATGTTCCCGATCTGCCCCCGGAATGGACAGGTGAATCGGCTCTGCTCCGATCGCAAGGATAACCTCATCCCAGCTGCCCTCTGTGATCAGCGACGCATCTACCGGTGTGTTGAGATGAATCAAAATGCCAAGACGCTTCGCCTTTTCTCCATAGGACAGCGCCGCATCCTTCATTTCCATCTTCCTTGGTGCCTTACCCGCAGTCACAAACTGACCGCCCAGCTCGTCGCTTGCTTCATATACAACAGGCTGATGACCGCGCTGCTTCAGTATGCAGGCTGCCTCCAGACCGGCAACACCGCCACCTGCGATCAGCACCCTTTTCGGCTTCTGCGCCGGTACCAGTACATCCTGTGCTTCCTTTCCAAGGTATGGATTTCGCATACAGGTAATGAATGGAGCAGCGGGATCGGTAAATCCGTCATAGCAGCCCTGATCACAGCCAATGCAGTATACGATTTCCTGCAGTCTGCCTTCCTTCGCCTTTACGCAGAAGTCGGCATCGGCAAGCTGCGCACGTCCCATGACAACCATATCCGCCTTATTCTGTTCCAGAATTTCCTCCGCCAGCTGCGGTGTGTTGATACGTCCGACCGCAATACACAGCATTCCGGTTTCCCTACGGATTCTGGCACAGTTATCCACATTAAAGCCCTTTGGTATATCAATCGGCGGTACCTCGTATTTCAACCCCGCTGTTATCATATTACCACGCGAGATATCCAGTACATCTACTCCGGCCTCTTTTGCCAGCCTGCAAAACGCAATGACATCCTCTATGGTCAAGCCATTCTCCAGATAATCATCCTGTGCATCCAGGCGCATCAGCAGCGGCATATCCCGCGGTATGCTCTGACGAATGGCGCGGATACAGTCCAGCGGGAATTTACAGCGCTTTTCAAATGTTCCGCCATAGGCATCCTCACGGTGATTGAATGCCGGTGACAAAAAGGAATGCGGCAGATAATTATGTCCGCAATGGAATTCCACACAGTCATAGCCGGCCTTCACCGCACGCTTTGCCGCAGCGCCGAAGCAGGCGACAACCTCTTCAATCGTCTCCACATCCACAGCCGGTATGGTATGCCCGTGCACATGCAAATCACTGGCCACCAGGATTCTCGCCTTTGGATCCATGCTTGCGGCAAGACTTCCCTGCCACAGCTGCACACCGCACTTCCCGCCTGCCTCATGAATGGCATCACAGAATGCCTTGTGTGATGGAATATAGGAATCGTTATGCAGTGCCAGAAATTTTCGGGGAGCACTCGGCGCATGGACAGCACATACCTCCGATAAGTTCAGACCGCAGCCGCCCTTTACCCGCGCTACCTGATAATCGATGATCTGCTGTGTCACGTTTCCATCCTCTGCCGCCATTTTCGTTCCCATTGCCGGCAGCACAATGCGGTTTTTCACTTCCATTCCGCGAATTCTGATTGGTTCAAATAGTTTTTCAAACATAAAAAAGACCTCCTGATACTTAAATTATAACGCTTACATGAAAAACGTATATTCAAATTCAAAGGTCTTTTTCTCATTTATACAGATTGCTGTTTGCGATACTGTTCCGGTGTACAGCCCATGCAGGCTGCAAAGTGCCGTTCAAAGACAGCCAGAGATGAAAATCCGCAATCCATGGCAATCGATGTGATGGTACGCTTCGTCGCCGTCAGTAAGGCAGCCGCCTGATGCACACGAACAGCCATCAGCTCCTGTGTCCAGCTCGTATGATATTCCTGCTTTAACAGCTGTTCCAGCTCATAGCTTTTCCGATGGCATTCCCTCGCCATATCCTCAAGCGTAATGTCCTGTGAAAAATGCAGATAGAGGTATTGCATAATCTGCAAATACAAATCCTTGCGGCAATAGAAATGAGCATTGTCCAGAATCCGGTGCTTCTGGTAATCCAGTGGTGACATTCCTGTCCATGCCTGAAACTGACGGTAAAAGCCAGCAGTAGAGGAGTAGGAAAGCAGATCCACAATATAAGAAATGGATAGGTCCTCAAAGTGAAGCAGTGCACAGGCATTGATGATTTTGCCGAATGAGCGCAGCTGGGTAAAGCTGTAACCGCAGGCATCCTTGATCTTCTGATTGAGGTAGCGTGGATGCAGCTGCAGCTTTGCTGCCGCATCCTGCAGTGTGGTATGCTCCTGTGAGGCTACAATTGTGCGCTTGATCAGCTTCCAGACAGGTGACTGTTCCTCCTCCATGGATTCCTGCAATGCATAGCGGCAGAACAGCATATGAATTTGCAGGACGATATACATCAGCATATTGCGGGAACCAAAGGCATTGCCGTAAGATTCCTGCTGTGCCCGATGAAACAGCTGGAGTACCTCGCTATCCGCACAGCGAAGACAGGCCGGAGTTTCATATACCAGAGAGGCATTTCTTCCTCTGGGATGTTTTTCCCACATGGCATGCATGAACAAACCGATATAAAACTGGATTCGCAATACCCGCAGCGGCTTTCGCACACAGGAAACCTCATACAGATGATGAGCATACAGACAGAGAAAGGAATCCTGCTGAACGGTATGCAAAACCCCGTTCACCAGAATATCGCCATCCCCCTTTAAAACATACCAGAGCTCCACGCGTTCATGCCGTGTGAGCGGCACCGGTTGTGCAAGGCTTTGTTCCTCCACCTGTATATCCTGTTCCTTATAGGATTGAAAATAGTCAATCCCCGTGTACCAGTCATTTTGTTGCTGCATGCATGTTCACCTCGCTATGCTCTTCATCATCAGAGTGCTTCTTTTGCAGAAGCATTCGAGCCTATCACAGAACAACAGGCATTTATCACTTATCAAGTGTTTCCTTCATTGCTCGTGCTTTCCAGATTCCGTGTGTTTGCTCGTAAGCAAAAGAAAAGGGGAAGCTCCCCTTGTTCGTTATTTGCTCCAGAGCGGTACCGGATACTTGCCAGCTTCAATCAGCTTGCGAATTCCTTCCTTTACCATCGGCTTATCTTCCTGATAGGTAACACCGTACCATTTGTCATCACTGGATAATACGGTTACGGTAGCTTTTCCTTCACGGATCAGCGTATCCACTGTCACCGGAATGTAAAATTCGCTCTTCAATGGATTTTCCTTCACCGTCTCCTGCAGGAAGGTCGGGAAGCGTTCTTCCACTTCCTCCATGAATTTTGGAGTAAAGCCCCACATATTCATGGAAACAAGAGAATTGGCATCCACATCATACCATGTATCGTTTTCGTAATACTGTACCTTGCCCTCGCGTCTTTCAATTCTTGTGCGTTCATCAACACCTGCCAGCTTGCCGTCTTCCACCTTGCAGACACCGCGGGCAACACTGCCGTGATCTGTCAGAGTGTTTCCAAGAACAAAGCCAACCATGCTGTATGCTGTTTCATCCTCATTGGATACCAGATAGTCATGCAGCTTCTGGAAGGAAGCAATACCATAGTAATCATCCGCATTGATCACGGCGAACGGTTCATGAATTACGTTTTTACAGCACAGAATGGCATGGGCCGTTCCCCATGGCTTTACACGGTCAGCAGGTATCTCATACCCCTCAGGCAGACACGCATCCATCTCCTGAAATACGTATTCCACCTTGATATGATCCGCAATCTTATTTCCAATCGCTTTCTTGAAATCTTCTTCAATCGCTTTCTTTATAATAAAAACAATCTTGTTGAAGCCTGCACGAATTGCATCAAATGCAGACATTTCCAGAATAATTTCTCCGTTTGGTCCAATCGGATCAATCTGCTTCAATCCTCCGTAACGGCTGCCCATACCGGCCGCCAGTACAACTAATGTCACATCTTTCATTATCTCACCTCATTGCCCCTATTTTACCATAGTTGGTATTTGATGAAAAGGATTACAACACGATTTTGACAATTCTTCACAAGATACTGAAAACCGGCTACCCATTTCTTTTCAAGGAAATCATCTATAACTGAAGATAAATCGTTATTTATTTGTTCCAGATTTTATATGATTGATACAAAATATCTTTTAGAACTAACATCGCGTCTTGTTTACTATATCCATATCCATTCTTAATTTCATCAAACATTTTTGTAATTCGAAAAGCATAATTTGAAGTATTCACTTCTGTCTGGTATTTAAGAAGTATAGGATATTTCTTTCCCCATGCATTTGTCCAATTCACTTTTTCATTTAGTTTTTCATCACTTTTATCAATCATTTCTTCGATTTCTTGTAAATCAATATCAAATTCAATAAGTTCATCTAAAGAAATTCTATATAGTTTCGCCATCTTCTTTGATTGGTAAATATCTGGAACTGTTTCATTGGTTTCCCATTTTGATATTGTTTGTCTGCTTACGCCGATTTTTTCAGCAACTTCCTCTTGTGATAATCCACTTTTCTTTCTTGCGTGAAATAAACTATTTCCTAAATTCATTGTGTTATCCTCCTTGTTTTTTGATAATCAAATTATAGAGAATATTGAAGAAGAACTCCACCAACTTTTTCAAGCAATATCGCACGAGAATTTAACAAACTGAAATTTATTTACTTGTAATAACCCTCTATTTTATCAGCATATTCAGTTAAAAGTTTTCTTGAATATTTTTTTCATTTTTAGATACTCTAACTTCTTTCCAAAGAATAGATGCAACTTTTAATTTGTTAGAATAATAATCACTATGTTTATCTAAACAAAAATCTTTTAAAACTGGTTCCATTGACAAACTGAATTATCATACTTTGCATAATCTAACTCTCCATAATATATGTTAATCATATCTTGTATCGTAAATTCTATATCGTTCTCTCCTTTTACTTTTCTCCAAGCTGTTGCCATATTAGCAGTAAATTTAAACGACTTAACTCCAGTTAAAACTGAAAAATAATCTCGAAATTTTTGATTAAATGAAAAGTTACATTCAAGTAGTGGTGTATTTAGCGTTATTACTTCGGTGTGCTTTTTATTTTTATGTTCTGACATCCTTTCAATTCTATTCCCCTTAAAGTATTGCTCTATAATGTAATTCAGTTCCTGTTTTGTACCTCTATATTCTAATGTGAGAGATTTACATATTTGTGAAAGTTCTTCTCTGTACCAATAATACTTATTAAATTCTTCAAATGATTTTATATCTTTAAAATCTGGTCTATTTTGTTCCAAGCTCTTACCTCCACAAATTACAATTTATAAAACACTATTTCCTTTAAAACAAACCTAGTCCATACAGCCTGTAATCAAAAAGAGCTGCTATTTAACATATTGAATCCTCTTATTCGCAATAGCCTTTTCCACCATACGTTAAACATGATTATGAAGCCAGCGATCGCGTATTTCCTTTTTGTAATTTCTGCACACGATAGGAAAGGTAATCCATAAGCTCCTCCAGCTGCTTCTCATGCCAGTCCAATGCTATCTGCTCATCCTTCAAACAGCAGGCATGATAAATCAGACCCCGGGCAGTCGTCAGCAGTCCCCATGTCACATCCTTTACTGCAGTCTCTGAAACCAGCTTTCCAACCTCTGCCGCCAGCAGCTGAAAAATCGGACGCTGTTCATCAAAGAAATAGGTATCGTGGTATTTGATATGGCAGATATAAATCTGGCGCACGGCATGCATGTCCTCCAGCGTGACCATCTTCAGATAGCAGGTCATGATTTTACGAATGCTGCCCCATGCATCCTCCTCCAGCGGTAATGCAAGAAACTGTTCATCCGCCTGACGATAGCCATACAGCAAAGCAGCCTCCTTACAGGAAAAATATAAATAGAAGGTGCCGATGGATACACCTGCCTTTTTACATACGCTTCGAATGGTGATATCACTGAGATCCGCTTCCTTCATACTCGCATGAATCGCCTCAACAATTTTTCTTCTTGTTTTTTCCGTCTGGTTCGGCCGCCGCCGCATTTCCTTTTCTTTCATAGACTCACCTGCTTTGTGTCTTCATTGTATCGTATCCGCTTAAAAAACACAATGTGAACCACCCCTTGACTTTTTCTATGTAAGTGCTATCATGTAATTAAATGAACATGTTCACTTAAAGGAGGGACATCATGAAAAAGGAATATGAAGCTTTATTCACGCCGCTTCGTATCGGTAATGTGGAGATACGAAACCGTTTTGCTATGGCTCCGATGGCGATGGGCCAGCTGGATGACCATTGGGCATATAAGCAGGAATCCATTGATCACTTTACAGAACGGGCCCGTGGAGGTACCGGTCTGATCATCACCGGTGCCAATTTTATCGAAAACAGAATCGAAAAGCACCGCAAGGCAAGCTTTCCCTGTCCGCTGGAGGACCCGCAAAGCTACATGACACAGCTAAAGAAAATGAGTGATAATATTCATGCCTACAATTCCAAGCTGTTTGTCCAGCTGACCGCCGGATTGGGACGCTCTGCCATACCTGCCATGATTCTGGATAATACCTTTGTTGCACCGAGCGCTACCACGAATCGCTGGGATCCTTCCATTCAGCATCGTGCATTGACTACAGAGGAAATCTATGAGCTGATCAAGGATTTTGCGACCTGCGCCATGCTGGCAAAGATGGGAGGTGCAGATGGTATTGAGGTGCATGCAGTTCATGAGGGTTATTTGCTGGATAATTTCACAATGGAATATTTCAATCAGCGTGAGGATGAGTTCGGCGGCGATCTAATGGGACGACTGCGGTTTCCACTCGCCATATTACAGGCTGTTAAACAGGCATGCGGCAAGGATTTTCCTGTGATATTGAGATTCTCACTCAAGAGCTTTATCCGTGCGGAGCGCCATGGCATCCTGCCTGGTGAATCCTATCCGGAGCTGGGAAGAGATATTGAGGAAGGCCTGCAATTCGCCAAAATACTGACCGAGGCCGGATATGATGCTTTGAATGTGGATGCCGGAAGCTATGATGCATGGTACTGGGCACATCCGCCATTCTTTCAGGATCGCGGCCTGTATCTGCCATTTGCCGAAAAGGTAAAGAAGGTTGTAAAGGTACCGGTGCTGACAGCCGGGCGCATGGGCTATCCGCAGCTTGCCGCCGAGGCATTGCAGGAAGGAAAGTGCGACATGGTGGTATTGGGAAGACCACTGCTTGCGGATCCGGAATTTGTTAATAAAATGCGCCAGGGCAATATTCAGGATATCCGCCCATGTCTGTCCTGTCATGATGGCTGCTTTAACCGGGCACACTCGATGCGTCTGATGTCCTGTGCCGTCAATCCGCAATGCAACCGTGAAAAAGAGGCTGCCTTCTGTAAGGCAGAGCATACGAAAAGCTGTCTTGTCATCGGTGGAGGTCCTGCCGGTATGGAGGCCGCAAGAATTCTGGCACTACGCGGACACACGGTAACACTCGTAGAAAAAGAAAAGCAGCTCGGTGGCATGTATCGCTGGGCAAGTGTTCCGGAATTCAAGGATGATGGAAAGCTGCTGATTTCCTGGTATGAGCATCAGATGGAGCGTCTGAAGGTACAGGTTGAGCTGAATAGTGACATACAGGCGCAGGATCCACGAATCGAAGCCGCAGATGTCGTAATCTGTGCCACCGGAAGCCACGCTTTCCTGCCGCCAATCAAGGGAATTGAATATGGCGTAACTGCTGTCGATGTATTAAAGGGAGCGGTAACCGCGAAGAAGGAAGCTACGATTATCGGCGGTGGTCTTGTTGGCTGTGAGCTGGCCATCTGGCTCTCCCAGCATGGAAAAAGCGTGCGCATCATTGAAATGGCGGATACGTTGATGTCTACCGGAGCTCCTGCCGATATGAACAAGCAGATGATACTGGAATTACTGGAGCACCATCAGGTTGAAATCCGCTTACAGACAAAGCTGCAGGAAATCCGCGAGCATGAAATCGTGGTTGAGACACAGGGCGCTATACAGGAGCTAGCAAGTGACTGCACGATCCTTGCCCTTGGCTATCGCAGCAATCGTTCTCTGTATGATCAGATTTTGTTGAAGGCAAAGGATATTTATAATATCGGTGACAGCTCGCATCCAAAGGATATCATGGAGGGCATCTGGGATGCCTATGAGCTGTGCTCGCACCTGTAAGCAACAATTCCCTATCCCGATACCTCAGGAGTTTCATCAGCCAAAGGCTTTTATTGAATATTTACATGCATGCTGCCTCTTCTCATAGAAAAACATACAGGTTTCCCTTCTATCAATGTTAGAGAATAAGCACAGGGTATCTTTCACAAGCAAAAAAAAGAATAGTCTTCCGGTTTCGTTTCACCAAAGATGGGTAGAGCTTTTACCCATGAAAGCTAAAAGGAATCAAGTACATCGCTTTAATGATGCTTTGATTCTTTTTTTCTTGTTGCTGATGATATTCAAAAGGAACTATCCTCTTTATCTATTCTTGTTTTAGCGTATCCCTTCGACATATACAACGCTTTAGAAAAAGCCTCTTCCACAGCACGAGGACATACAAAATACAAGAAAAAAAGGTCATGCATTTCAGACCCTTTCCTAAGGCCTTTGCCATACGGCGAAATGAACACAACCTGAATATATCATATGGTGCCGGAGAGGTGAATCGAACACCCAACCTACGCGTTACGAGTGCGTTGCTCTACCATTGAGCCACTCCGGCAGAATAAGGAAATAGCTTTCTCACGAACCGTTTCCCTGAGACCGCGATTATTATACCATCTTTTCTTCCTTATGTACAGAATCAAAAAGAAATTTTTATAAGATTATTTGCTTAATTTCCGCATTTCTTCCTGGCATAGCCATATGCAGCAGCTCTGTGTGGCTGTAATTATTGAACTATGCAGTCACATTTATGTACTGCTTACCTGTCAAGCTGTGCTATCCTATGCTCATAATCACGACGTATTTCCTGGTACATTGCGATTACCGGTGTACAATCGCGCTTCACCGTCTGCAGGATGTGAGGAAGATTGTCACAGGCAATCTGTACGATTCTATCATCCAGATACTGCCCTTCAGCCATTTCCTGTAAAATTTCTTTGATTTTCTCCAAGTCATATGCTTCCTTATAGCTGCGCTTTCCTATGAGAGCGCTGATGATATCCGCAATTGCTACAATGCGTTCGGATGTCGTTAAAGCTTCCTCCTTCAGCCCCAGAGGATAGCCTTTGCCGTTCAGCTTTTCATGATGACGGACAGCGATATGCTCGATTTCCTCATCGACAACACCATGCAGAATTTTCATGGAATATGTCACATGTGACTGCATAACTGCCATGTCCTGCGGACTGAGTCTGCCCGGGAAGTCGAGGATCGTCACCGGTATGGCAACCTTACCGATATCATGCAGCAGGGCTCCGTAATACACCTTTTCTATTTCTGTCGGATGATAATCACATAGCGCCGCAAGTGTTGTGGAAACACTTGTCGTTGTAATGGTATGTGCTACCATATATTCACTGCGGAAATCTATTGCATAGCTGAGCATATGCAGATATGCCTTTCCTTCTGATTCCGTAAACGGTATTTCATCGAAGACCGCTACCTTTACCTCCTGATGCTGCACATAAAGCTGATCCAGCATGTGGCATTGTGCATCTGCGGAAAGGAACAGATCAATCGCCTCCTTACTGAAATAATCCTCCTCGAACTGGCGAAGGAAGGCTTCCACATTTTGAAGCGGTTTCTCAAGCTGATAGACATCCAGGCGATCACAGAGGCTGAGAAGCTGTGACACAAGAAGGTAGGGAATATCATGATCTCTGAGCTTTCTGTAATATATGTGATGATATAGAATGATATCCGCATACGGGCCGAGCGGGGACAGATTTTTCAGGAAAAGATAGCCGTATACGGAATGCTGGTAGATATCCCATGTTTCAAACTGGATTAGCTGCTCGATTTCCTCTGTCTTATAAGCACCGATATCATGAAGAAAGCAGGTCATGACAATATCCCGCAATTCCTTTCCTTTAAAGAGGCCTGCATGACACAGAGTCTGTTCCATCAAAAAAGCCACACGGTAGCCATGATCCACCAGCCGCGCATCCAGTGCATTTAATGTATTTCGTATAATCGGTATCACGTGTTTGTGTTCTATGACCTTCATGTATCCTCCTGTGAATGCAACTGTACCCATTATACTGTACACACCTGGTTTCTACAATAAGTTTCTGTGTGAAAAAAGAGGCAGCTTTTCTCTGCCCCTCTGTATTTAAAACATCTTTGAGAAGAAATTTGAAATCTTATCAAAGAAATCATCCTTTGTTTCTTCCTTTGTTTTCTTTGTTTCCTGTGTGTCTGTCTTTTTTTCCTTTTGCAGCTCTTCTGTTTTATAAATATATTTGACCTTGCTTTCACTGTTTTTCGGTGCACCGCTGAAGGTGTGCTCCTGCTCTGCTTCCTTTACAATTTCATCCTTAATAGCAAGAAGCTGTGTGACATCATCCAGTGACAGGGAAACCTGCTTCTGCATTTCATCAATACCGGTTGTTTTGAATTTGCTCATGCCTGCATGCAGTTCCCCTGTTTTATCCTTTAACAGAGTTGATGCATCATATAGCTGCTGTGCACCGTTACCGATAGTCGCAGAACCGCTTTGCAGAGCACCTGCCCCCTGGTCAACACGCTGTAATCCGGATACCAGAGCCTGACTGCCCTTATAAAGCTCGCTACTGCCACCGACTGCCGTTGTCATACTGGAGTCCAGTGTGGAAATTCCCTTTTTCAGTTCTAAGAGAGAGGAGGATTTTTCACTGAGCTGCTGCGTACCCCGGGCAAGCTGCTGTGCTCCCTGTGATGCAGTATTCAGACTTGCTTTGAAACTGCTTAGCTTCGGCAGCATTTCAGCAGCAGAGTCTGCCATGTCGGATAGATTTTTCAGATTTGCTGAATCTGTCTGCAGCTGGGTCAGCTGTTTTTGCAGATTGACCGCAGAAGCTGTAGCCTGCGTTTTATAATTTAATAAGTAGTCATCCGCACTTTTAAGGCTTTTCAGAGCCTGCGCTGCCTCTGCATCCACAACCTCTCCTTTATCATTAAAAGCTTTTTTCTTTAGATATTCTGCAGTTTCTCCCAGTTTTCCTGCTGCGTTATCAACATCTGTGCTTGTGAGTGCAGCCTCCAGATCAGCGGCAGCCTGCGCCACATGTTGCTGATCCTTTTCAAACATCTCCTGTAAAGCAGATACATTTCCTAAACCATCTGTTAAATTTTTCAGCATTTCATCACTCAGGGATGCATTCAGCTCATTGCTTCCATCCTGCAAGCCCTTTGCAAGTGCCTGCATATTCGTATTGATCTCATCAACACCGCTTACCAGTGTACCCAAACCGTCTGTTGCTTTATTCAGCTTGGCAGTTCCCTTCTTCGCCTGATTCATTCCGGTATGCAAATTCTGCAATCCGCTGTACAGCCTGGTTGAGCCGCTCACCAGCTCCTGCGTACCATTCTTTAATGCAGATACACCGTTCGTCAGTGTCGGCACACCATTTACCAGCTCCTGCATTTTACCTTGGAAGGTTGCTGTACCCTCAGAAAGCTGTGAAGTCCCATTCAATAGCTGTGCACTTGCATTGGTCAGCTCATCCAGCCCCTTCGTGAGATCATCCATGGAATTGATATCCTTCAGCTTATCCACCGGCACCTCCGGTGTCATTGCAAACATAATCGGACCAAGCTCAAAATCCTTTGCTTCACAGGTAATGGTGATATCATCCTGCATCGGCAGTTCCTTTGCGCCGGTTACACCGCAGCTTTCCAGCGTATCCTGCAATCCGGGAACACTGATGAAAGCGACCATGGTATTGTTGCCCTCGGAAAGCACCTTACCGTTTTCACACTTCACATTTGAAAAATGATCGGTGGAAAGATCAAGTACACCTGCGCCCATATAAAATGGATGAATGCGTGTCTGTCTGCCATTCACATTCACTGTTTTACTCTGCGTATTTTTCAGTGAAATATGAATTTCCAGCTTACCGCTTTTTCCGATCAGGTCCTTTCCACTGATTTCCTTACCATCCAGCTTATAAGTCACCCTTACCTGTACCGGTAGAGTTTTGGTGCTCGTTCCTTCATAATAAATATCATTGGAATCTGCATTCCAGGTATAGGTCTTTCCGGAAACCTCTGGCTTTTCGTCACTTTTCACATTCTTGACATTGCTGAGGTCCAGCTGTTCCTTTATATTACGAATACCGTTATCGTTGTGCAGCCAGCTGCTTACAATTTCCTGATCGACACTGCCATCACTGTTCAGCATGGCGTAAACCGTTTCATCCTTTACCGTTTCATCATCCTTTGCATACAGCACCATGCCGGAATTAACCAGCAGCATACTCAATGCCGCACACGTTACTGCTTTCACATTTTTCTTCATATGAATACCCTCCTTATTTCAGATTGGCTTTTGGCCAGCCCTTGGTTGTTTTCTCTATCAGCTTATGGAATATAATCAGCATAGCTGGCAGTACCAGCAGAATAGAAAGCATGGAAATCACTGCCCCGCGGGAGATTAGTGTACACAGACTCTTGATTAAATCCATTTTGGAAATAAAGGATACACCGATACATGCGGCGAAGAAGGACAGTCCGGATGTGATAATACTCGGTGCAGATTTTGCTGCCGCTTCCCTCGCGGCCTCTATAACCGTACTGCCGTTGCTGAGTTCTTCCTTATAGCGTGTTGTCATCAGGATGGCATAATCCACCGTCGCTCCCAGCTGAATTGTACCGATGACAATGCTGGCGATAAATGGAAGCGTTGTCCCGGTGAAGAATGGAATCCCCATATTGATACAGATTGCAAATTCGATGGAAGCTACCAGTATAACCGGTAGTGCAAGCGATTTGAAGGTGATAGCGATAATCAGAAAAATCGCGGCAACAGATAAGATATTCACCATTTTAAAATCAATATCCGTCGTAGTAATCAAATCACGGGTCAATGAGCCTTCCCCGGCAATCACCGCATGCTTATCGTATTTATGCAGTATCGTATCTATCTTATTCAGCTGTTCATCCTCTTCATCCGTTGCGGAACGATAGGTGCTGTTGACCAGGATCATCTTTCTGCCGCCATTCTGCAGGATGTTTTTCACTGCTGCAGGCTCTAGCTCATTCGGAATACCGCCGCCAATCAGACTCTCATAGGAAACGACGGAATAAACTCCCGGTAGTTCCTCCACAGAATCACAGATTTCCTTGATTTCATAATTTTCCAGCTTCTCGTCCACCAGTAGGAAATGCGTCGTCGTCATATGGAACTGGTCCTTCAGCTTATTCGTACCGATGACACTTGGAAAATCCTCAGGCATTGTCGCATTCAGATCGTAATAGACATTGGTATGTGCCTGTGCATAAATCATCGGAATGAAGATAACGACAAAGACCACCAGAATTGTTTTATAATGTCTTGTCAGAAAGCCCGGAAGCTTTTTCGGTTCCTTTAAAAGGATCGGGTGCTTCCATTTCTCAATATATTTATCGAACAGCATCAGCAGCGCGGGCAGGATGATGATAGTCGATAATACGCCGAATACAACACCCTTTGCCATAACGATACCGATATCCCTGCCCAGGGTCAGCTGCATTGCGCATAATGCCAGAAATCCAGCGACAGTCGTTATAGAAGAGCTGGTGATGGAGGTGAAGGTAGCCTGTATCGCATTTGACATGGCTTCATCACGATCACTGCTTTTCTTTTTTTCCTCCTGATAGCGGTGCAGCAGGAAGATGGAGTAATCCATCGTGACACCCAGCTGCAGGACCAGAGCCAGTGCCTTGGTGATATAGGATATCTGTCCCAGAAAGACATTGGTTCCGAAGTTGTAGACGATTGGGAAAACGATTCCCAAAACGAAGACAAACGGTGCTATGGAGGACTCCAGCCCCATAAACAATACAATCATACACAGGATGATGGCAGTTACGGCATACAGCGGAGTTTCCTCGTTCATCAAATCCTTGGTATCCTCAGTGATGGCGGAAAAGCCGCCCAGATAGCATTCACGATCGGCATAGCCCTTGATGGTTTTAATGGCATCCATCGTACGCTGGGATGAGGTTTCCTCCTGAAATGTGATTACCATCAGTGTTCCCTTATCAGAATACAGCATCTCACGAACATCCTTTGGCAGTATCTCCTTGGGAATGCTGATATCCAGAACATCATCTCTCCACAGGACATCCTTAACGCCGTCAATCGCCTTGACCTCCTTTTTTAATTCCGATACATTCTTATCCGGCATATTCTCAACGACCAGCATACCGGTGCTCGCCAGATTGAAGTCATCACTCAGTGACTTCTGTCCGATCATGGACTCGGCATCCTGCGGCAGATAGCTCAGCAGGTCATAATTTACTTTCGTACGCGCATATCCGATAACACTGGGTATCAGCAGCAGTACGGCAACAAGCAGAATCAGATTTCTTTTCTTTACAATAAAATCAGAAAGCTTCTTCATACATTTCATCTCCAATCTTGTTTATGATCGTTCGATCATTTTGCGAATCGTAGTAAACAGCATTGGCTTCAGCTGTTCGATATCGTCCGGCTGATGCAGCACGATTGCAGTATAGCACAGGGTAGAAACAAGCTCTAAAATCATAAACAGCAGCTGATAGGCTTCACTTCGGGTATACCCGAGTGTTACCAGAAAGTCACAGTAGCTGTTCATATGCACTGCCACCTCATAATTGTCATCCTCCTTCAGCTTTCCGCCAACAAGATTCCAGGACAGGTTTTTCTGAATAAGCTTGATAACCTCCGGATGTCTGCAGAAATAGGCGATGACATGGTCGATCAGAAAAATCAGTTCGTCAATTTTATCATCAATTCTTTGCCGCTTGGCTTCAAGGAGTGCGTCGTTAATGATCGAGGAGCTTTCCTTTACGATGAGATGATTGATCAGCTGCACCTTGTCATGAAAGTAAAGGTAGAACGTACCCTTGGCAACTCTCGCTTTTTGGGCGATCTGATCAATGGAAATCTGATGCACCTCATTGCAGGAAAACAATGCAAGTGCGGCTTCTTCAATCCGTTTCTTTTTCTCACTCTTGTTCAATAGTACCTTGTTCTTCATATGCTTCTCTCCCGTTTTCGCTGAATGACGATTCGTCATTTTTTTCTAACCGATGAAAAGGATATTGCAAAAATGACGATTCGTCAATAATTTATATGCGGCTTTGAAGCAGGTTCTCTATACAATTTCTGATTTTTGTCTAAATGCTTAACATTTGTTTTTCTTATGACCTATTTTTCATCGTACCTTACAGTGGCTTTATCTGGAGGTGTTTGCTTTTGTGCGTGAACATCTCCAGCTTTGATTTTCACAGCTCATAAATGACTGAAACCAGATAGCAGCTAATAAAAGGATTAAGCAGATATTCTTTCATTCACGATAAAAACACTAGTAAGCACAAAAATCATTTAATATAAAAATGTTTCTTTTTTAGGAGTTTCATCCTTTTTCCACGTATGTAATAGTGTAAAGCATAGGACTGCATAGGAAGTGATACCTATGCTTACAAAAGATGTAATCGGAAACAAAGAAATAAACGTGGAGGTGCAGGAACGGCTAACATATGATAACGATATTTTTTAAGTTTGCTCTTGGTTCGGAGGATGAAGATGCTGCGTTTATCTGTAACACCGTTATTAAACGAGTGACAGGGATTCCCCCTAGGGAGAGCACTGTATTGAACCTCAGTCTGGATCCGCTATCATCAAAAAGAAAAAAATGGTATAGGACCTCCGTGTAAAGAGCATGAAACAGAAAAATGCATGTTTTCATTACAAATTGCTTCTTTGAATCAGGTTTATACTATTCATATAGACTGTAGCCAGTAACAAATAAATACAAATATTATGATTTCACAAAAAAAGTAATTGCAATTTAAAATCATTCATGGTATTATAGTTAACGTTGATGGAGGCTTAGCTCAGTTGGGAGAGCGTCTGCCTTACAAGCAGAGGGTCGGGGGTTCGAGTCCCTCAGCCTCCACCATGAATAAACGTGAAACGGACTCTAACCTTATCAATAAGGCAAAGCCGTTTTTTTTTATATTTGCTTTCAAGTTCTTTGGATGCGTGGTATCCGGTTACGGGGAAAGCAAAATCTGCAGGTTTCTCTCTATGGATGAGCTTATACAACAGAGCTTTTCTTAGATTCTGAGTTTGCGCTACGAATCATACTCTTTGATCATACACTTGCATTAAAAAAGCGAAAGGATATAAATTTCTATGAATAGCAAAACTATATTCCTTTATAGTAGCTTCGCCGGTTTTTGAATTCTTATAGCTATATCGCTGTCTACATATAAGCTGATTTTCGTAATTTTTCAGAGGTTGCTGAAACAAAGGTAAGCACGCTGTATGTTTTTTCTGGCGTTTCACATTATAAAAAGGGAATCCGAATTTCTATTGTTAAACACAATAGCTTTGAATTCCCTTATTTTTCATAAAGAGAGCATGAACAGCTTAATTTTCAAGCAGCTTTTGTACTTGCTTTTGCATGAATCGCCTATTTTCTCCACCCTGCATAAAAGGTTTTATTACCAGTAGTTCCCTTTTTAATAGCGGTTACCTTCTTTTTACAGGCAGCATCCGTATACCAGCCTGTGAATCGATACCCTTTTCTGCTTGGGTTTTTTAGCTTCACAGAGGATGTGATCGAGTATTTGGCAGGATTGGATTTCGTATTCTTCCCGCCATTCAGCTTATACGTGATACGGTAGCTGTTTTTGCTCCATTTCGCATACAGTGTTTTGTTTCCGGTTGTTCCTTTTTTGATTGTCTTGATCCGTGTCCGATAGCGGCTGTCACTGTACCAGCCCTTAAAGGAATAGCCCTTACAGCTTGGATTTTTCAAGGAAATGGAGGAAGTCACAGCATAAGTGGATGGATTGGACTTTGTATTTTTACCACCGTTCAGCTTATAGGTGATGCGGTAGGAAGTGGCGCTCCACTTCGCATACAGTGTCAGATTTCCGGTTCTTTTCTTGATGCTGGTTACCTTGTTCTTATATTTACTGTCGCTGTACCAGCCCTTGAAGGAATACCCCTTACGGCTTGGGTTCTTCAAGGAAATGGAAGAAGTCACAGAATAGGTGGATGGATTGGACTTCGTATTTTTCCCGCCATTCAGCTTATAGGTGATGCGGTAGGTGTTCTTGCTCCACTTCGCATACAGCTTCTTGTTTCCCTTGGTTCCTTTTTTATAGGACGTTACTCTCGTCTTATATTTGCTGTCGGAGTACCAGCCCTTAAAGCTGTATCCGCTGCGGGTAGGATTGTACAGCTTGACTGCCTGATTGTAATACACGCTGACATTGAAATTATGATTGCTTCCGCCATTGAGCACATAGCTGATACCATAGCCGCTGAAAATTCTGCTTGCTGCTTTTACCTTGCTGCCATCCTTTGCCTGTACAGTGATCGTAGCTGTTCCAAAGCCCTTCGCATAAACCTTTCCACTGCTGCTGACCGTAAGGATATTCTTGTTGCTGGATGTCCAGGTAAGACCTTTGTTCGATGCATCCGATGGAGATATGGACGCCGACAGCTGCAGATAGCTGCCCTTGGTCATATTCGCGGATGCCTTATTCATTTTCAATGCGCTGACCGGGTTGGTGACCGTCACAAGAACCATATCACCGCCGTTGTTATACGATGAGTTCAGCGTGATGGATATTACGCCTTCCCTGAGTGCTGTTATGACTCCCTTTTGATTCACAGAAGCGATCTTCGGATCGACGCTTTCCCACTTGAAAGCGACATCTACGCCTGTAGGACTGTAGGCTGTATAGTTCAGCTGATAGGACTGCCCTCTTTTCAAATTCAACGATGATTCCTGAATATTCACCTCCACCGGAGGAACATTTACATTGATTTCGCAAAACGTTCTGATATTCTCATTATCATCCGACGTTGCATAGATGTAGGCAAACCCCGGTTTCAGAGTCTTATAATGGCCGTTTTGATCCACGGTCACAACACTGGTGTTTGAACTGTGCCAGATCACCTTCTGATTGGTCGCATCCTGTGGATACACCGTTGCCTTTACATCTCCTGTATTTGTAACAAATACCGCATGAGCCGTGCTGTCTAATTGTATATGATCAACAGCGATTTTCACTGTAATCCTACACTCGGCACGTATGCCGTTCTTCATAACAGCTGAAATCACTGCAGTTCCACTCTTCAGGGCGGTAACCCTGCCTTTTTCATCCACAGAGGCAACTGCAGAGTTGCTTGATTTCCATGCAATGGATTTGTCCGTTGCATTTGCAGGCTGTATATCTGCCTGCAGGGCTACCGATTCATCCGGATGCAGGGTTGCACTTTGCTTATTCAGCTTCAGGGAAGTAACCGGAATATCCTTCACGGTTACTTGAAACGATGTTTTTGCGCCATGATAGCTGACAGTGATCGAATGATTTCCGGCAGTCAAAGCGGTATTCTCCACCCTGTATGCCGTGTTTTCCCTCTTAGAGCCGTCCGCATATACAGCCTCTATGCGCATTCCCTTCAACGATACTTTCTCTCCGGTTATATACTCCAGTTTATCGGGAGGCGTAAGCATATGCAGTGATACAGGAGTTTCCCGTTCTACTGCAATATCGTTTTCTGCCGGCATCCCAAACGGGAGCTTCCATGTGATATTTACGGTATCCTTTTCTCCGATGTTCACAATACCGGCGTCAAAACGCCCTCGATAATCGGTTTGCATTTCTTTTCCCTCCACCGCAATCGTGATGTACGGCAGGGACACACCCTTAAGCGCCACATCCCCGTTACGGGAAGCCGTGAGCGTCTGATCAATGCGAACCGGAACCACCGCTACCGGCCGGTTGGTTGCCTGAACACTGTGAATACTATTTGTTCCTGACCACATAAACGTACCCTGTGTGTTGTTATAGCCTGTCGTACTCATTTTGCAGAACACGGTTCCATCAACCTGAATACCTTGGGAACGCAATACACCCAGTACATAGACATTCCCTGTCACATGCACATTTTTCATTGTAAGAAAAGCATTTTCCCCGACATACAAATCCCCATCGTAAACATAATCATTTACTGTTTTAGAATCCGTAATATAAAATACATTGCTCAGTCCCTGGGCGACATCCGGATCAGGCACTACCTGAAATCCCTGTGCAGACATATCCAAATAGCGCATATTCTCATAGGAAGATGAAAGTAAAGGCTGATTGATATAGTTCACAAAATTCATTTTGTAATCCCACAGAGCTACTGAATAAATGGTCCAGTTTCCTTCCTACAGATCGCTGTCTGTAGGAATTGTCAATTCATATACCGTTTGATCCTGCGAATATTCCACGTTTTTCCTCAACGCCTTACCCCTGGGAGAATGCAGGGTGATTGAAATTCTTTTGATTCCACTCATATCATCACTTGCATCAAACTGATATTTAATTGCGGAACCAGGATAGACTTCTTTTGTCAAAACGGAAATTCCGTGCAGCTCCGGCCTTGTAATATCGGCGCCTGTTGAATCTGTAACCGTTACATCCAGAGGGGAAAAGTCATATGCATATATCGCATAGCTTGGCAGGTCAACGGTATTATATACCAAAATTCTGTCTCCATTTTCCAGGCCTGCATCGATACGATCAACCCTCCATATGCCGTCTTCCTCATCCTCAGACGTTTGAAATATGCCTGTGTATCGTCCGTTTCCGTCATATTTCATAGTTACCCCTTTTTCCTTTTTTGTAATCGGGGCAGTCAGATGTATTGTTATTCTGGAGCTCATCGGTTTTTCACTTTGTACATCTATTGTGTACGTAACAGCCTCTTTTGCTTTCACCGTGTTGGATGATACACCGATATTCGTAATCTCAAAAGGCAGGGCTTTCTTCTGCTCAACAACCTCCTGTGCCTTCATGCTCTGCGGCATACAGGACACTGCCAGAGCCAGGGCTAGTGCCAGCTTTCGCCATTTCATTTTCTTTTTCATGTAATCCCTCGTTTCACCATCTACCATCAGTATACTCCAACCTTTGATAAATAGAAACATCTTCTGATGGACTTTAAAAGCAAATGCGGTTTTGTTCACTGAGAAATCGCAGATCAATGCATGGGTTCATAGCGGGCAATCATGATTTATGAAATCATTGTCATACAATTAATTTGACTTCTTTCCCCTTTTCTTTGCTGTTTATATGCAAGACAGATCGGTGAATAGGAATTGAATGTGCATCTGTATGTAACGGAAGAATGCAAAAGAATCCCCTGTCTGTGCAAGAGGATTCCTTCCTTGTTTTTATGGAACGCATTCCTTTGATAGAAAGCCATATGACGCATGCGGTTTCCTACAGCAGCTTTGCGAGTTCTCCGATATCCTCGATCACGATATCCGGCGTTACCTCGCTCTTTTCGATATCCGCTTCCTTCGTTTCTCCGCTCATCACCAGAATGCTGGTAACCGCACTGTGATCCGCTACGGCGATATCCGTATACAGACGATCCCCGATAATGGCAATCTGGTTTGCGTCAAGACCGGTTTCCTTAATGATGTATTCCAGTGTTTTCGGACTCGGCTTTCCGAAGAATTCCGGATATCGACCGGTACTTGCTTCGATCAGCCTTGCCATGCTTCCGCAGTCCGGGATAAAGGTATCGTTTTCCATGGGACAGTTGAGATCGGGATTGATGCCGTAGTATGCGGCTCCCTCCCGGATGAAATGACAGGCCTTTGACAGCTTATCGTAGGTCAGTGTCGTATCAAAGCCCAGAACAACGATATCCGGATGCTCCTCATCCAGCTGCCAGCCATGATGTTGAAACTCTGCCTGCAGGGCAGGTGTCCCCACCACATACACGCGTTTTCCCGCATGATGCTCCTTCAGCCAGCGCAGGATGACATGGGTGGAAATCATCATCTGCCGCTGTTCGATATCAATGCCCATGCTATGCAGCTTATCGATATATGTCTTAACGTCCTTTGAGGAGTTGTTTGTAAAGAAATAATATGCTCTCCCGCTTTGTTTTACCGTATCCAGAAAGCTGCGGGTATAGGGGAACAATGCATTCCCTAAATAAATTGTTCCATCCATATCCAGAATGAATGCCCGTATGGGCTTCATCGCTTCCTGGATCTGTTTCTTATCTCGTATCATAATATCCATCCTTAATACGGCTTGCAGGGTCTACTGTCCATAATAGGCATTGGGACCGTGCTTCCGTTTGAAATGCTTATCCAGCAATACCTGCTGCATCGGCTGTACCGCGTTGTCCTGCAGCATGATGCTGACAAATGCCATCGCAGCACATTCTTCCATCACAACTGCATTATGCACCGCTTCAAAGGGGTCTTTTCCCCATGCGAAAGGTCCATGGCTGTGTACAAGCACGCCCGGCATCGTATCTGGATTCAGGTTTCCCTTTGTGAAGGTTTCCACGATCACATGTCCGGTTTCCAGTTCATATTCTCCGTGAATTTCCGCTTCACTCATGAGTCTGGTGCATGGAATATCTCCATAGAAGTAATCCGCCTGCGTAGTCCCTAATGCAGGGATTGCTCGTCCTGCCTGCGCAAAGGCGGTTGCCCAGCGGGAGTGTGTATGCACCGCTCCGCCGACATTGGGAAAGCTCTTATAAAATGCAAGATGCGTCATCAGATCACTGCTTGGCTTCAGCTTTCCTTCCACCACGTTTCCATCCAGGTCGCACAGCACGATATCCTGTGCCGTCATATGATCATATTCCACACCGCTCGGTTTGATGGCGACGATTCCCATGTCACGATCAATTCCGGATACATTTCCCCAGGTAAAGGTGATCAGTCCGTGCTTGGGAAGCAAGAGATTCGCCTCCAGCACACGCTGCTTTAATTCTTCCAGCATAGTGATTCCTACCCTTCTGTGATTTCATCATAGAAATCGTAGAATTTCAACAATCGCATGAAGGTCAGCCGCTGACGGACATACGGACTCAGACGCTGTGTTGTCGTTTTCAGTGCCTCATCAAGTGTCAGCTCCTGCATCGTCGTCAGACCGTGTACCTTTTTCATCCATCCGATCATGGTTTGGGCATCCGGCAGGTCTGCGAGAATCGTCAGGATATCCGCTTCCTTCTCCTTCAGCATGTTCCCGGTGATATCTGCCATCAGATTCGGTGTGTTTTCCTTCAGAATCTCCTCCTGCAGGACAGGACTGGTGATATTGGCTTTGATGAACTCTGTTTCCAGCTCCATGTGATCCTTCACCTGATAGCCTCCCGCACGCAGCTTCTGTTCTGCTTTCTTATAAACTGCCGTGGCCATACAGAGTCCGACACCGACCTTTTCTCCGTGATAGTAATCGATCGGTTCATTGATTGCGGACATTTCCCACAGATGGGACATATGATGCTCCGCTCCGGATGCCGGACGGGAGTTTCCAATCATCTGCATGGCTATGCCACTCAATAACAGACCATACATCAGATTTTCATAGGCGCTCAGATCATGGTTGCGGATACCATCCAGATTCTCACAGAGCTCCTTCAATACCTTATATTCCATATCGACGACGGTATCGCAGATATATTCACCGGTTAGGGCATGCGCGATTCTCCAGTCACACAGTGCCGTAAATTTTCCCAGCAGATCAGCGACGCCGCTTGCGGTCAGACGAAGCGGTGCCTTTGAAAAGATTTCACTGTCCGCCAGCACAAAGCGCGGAGATACCGCCGTAAAGCTTTTCTTAAAGCCGTGCCATGTCATGGCGGCAACGGTGGAAACATAGCCGTCCACACTGGCAGCCGTTGGAATACTCAGAAACGGAAGCTTTTTCTCATACGCATGATAGCGGGTAATGTCATGAATCGTTCCTGAGCCTGCCGCAATCAGAAAGTCAATTCCCGCATATTTGTCCAGCTGCTTCTGTGCAGCCTCCACGCCATGCTCATCCGCATGCAGATTTTCAGGGTTCAGCCGGATGGTGATGATACCGGGAAGAAGCTCCTCCACGAGCTTTCCTGCCGCTGCATACGTATTGTCATCGCACAGCATGGCAATCGTTTTGTATTCACTGTAATATGTTTTCATGATGTGAGGAAGGCGCTGTATGGCGCCCTTCTCAATAATCATATCATCTACAACAATTTCATGTGTTCTTCCGCAGGCACACGGCTTACGGAATTTCTGTACATTAATATTCATAGCCTAAGCCTCCGCCTCTGCATTTTTCATTGCCTGTGTTTCCAGATACTCCTCTACGTTTTTCTGTTTCATGCGGTATCCGGCATAGCAGACCACATATGCGGCGACGGCGACACCGATCCATAGCGGACTTCCGCTCAGGAAGGCGAGGAAGATCAGCCCCATCAGCGGTTTTCCCAGTATATTGAAGCTGGTAATCATGGCAGCACCTGCCGGTATCGCATAGCCTGCGCCCTTGGCAACCTCAGTAAACAGCGGTGCTGTATACGTACACATCAGTAAGCCGACACTGAACCAGATGGCACCGGTAACGATGACCTTTGCCATGTTTCCGTTGAATACGGCAACAAGTCCCTCTACCATATAAGGAATTGCGACCAGATCGACAACCGGCAGTGTCTGGTTGCCAGGCAGGAAGAATGCGATCAGTACCATGACCGGCATCAGCAGCAATCCACATGTCAGCGTTGCAGGCTCTCCATAGCCGACAGCATCATTGACGGCGATATACCATTCGCGATCTCCGGTATTGCCCATGAATTTACGGGCACCCTCGGTGATCGGCGCAAATGCCTGTGCAAAGAACCCTGTGATTTTCGGGAAGATGGCCATAACCGCAGCCGTGGCAACAGCAGCCGTCAGCACAGATCCCCAGCCTGCCATAGAGCCAAGATTGGACAGGTTCCCCAGAATACCGATAATACCGCCCAATACAAAGCCAATGGTCATCGGTTCCCCCATGAATCCGATTTTCTGCTGGATCGTCTGCGGATTCAGCTTCAGCTTGTTGAAGCCGATTGCATTCAGAATCGGATCGAAGACAATGGCGAAAATACCCGGTTCAATGTTATGCATAGCAATGATGGTGCAGTTTGGATACTGATAATACGTAGACCAGCGTTTTGCCAGCATATCGGATATCAGCAGAGAATACAGGTTCAGCAGCACCATGCAGGCGATGCCCAGTGCAAAGTTGTCTGTCGCAAAGATAACCATGGCTCCCCATACCATATAGGAATAGTTGTTCCATAAATCAGAGGGCTGGAAGCACTTTGTCCATTTGATCAGAAACAGCACTGTCTGTAATACAATACCGAGTCCCAGATAGATCATACCGGCACTTGTCGAGAACGCTACCAGACTGGTTGCCTGCCAGCCGACATCGAATACATTCAGATTTACACCGGTGATGTTGACCATGGCATCCGCCATATTCTTTACCAGCGGGGTGATGATCGGTGTGAATGCGCCCACCATCAGAGAAATACCCTCCAGAGATACTCCGGCATATAAGGCGGAAAGGAAGGCCTTCTGCGGTTTGACACGGAAGAACAATGCGATGATTCCGATGATGACCGGTACGATAATCGCAGCCCCAAAGTTGTCAATCATCGATTTCAAAAATTCTAATATAACCATACGTTTATCTCTCCTTTATAAATTATGCTGCGTACTGCGAAGTCGAATGCCTATTTCCCTATTGACTGCAGTGCCTTGAGGAAGTCCTCGAAGAACTTGTCCTCTCCCATTCCTGTGATGCAGGCAAAGGCATTGACACAGGGAATCCCATAATCTCCCTTAGGAAGCGGTGAGGTGTGTGCGATAATGTCAAAGCGTTTTGACTGCGCCAGATTTAAAGCCTCGGTCGGTTTTGCCTCGGTAGCACTTACCTGATAGCCGTGCTCGGACAAACGGTCCTTCAGCTTAGCGGCCACCATGCTGCTGGTGACGGTTCCCGAACCACAGATTGATAGAATGTTTACTGATTTCATAAGTTTTCTCCTCCTATTTCTATTTCCTTCTGTTTTACTATATCTATGACCTCGTCGGCACTGGAGGCCTGATAGATCTTCTCCAGAACGGCGTTGTCCTGTATGATACGCAGAATCTGCTGCAGCTTCTTAATGTGGTTTTTGGGATCCTCAATCGCCAGCATGAAGACAACCTTCACCTCTACCTGTGTATCATCACTGCCCATTTGAATGAACGTTACCGGATGCTTCAGTGTCATGATTCCTTCAGTTTCATGCAGTACATAGCCGGCATCCGTATGCGGTATTGCGACACCGAATCCATTGATATCCAATCCGGTTGGAAACTGTGCCTCTCTTTGTTTCAGGGCCTCCACATAATCGCTTCGGCTGTAGCCCTCGTTTATGAAGCAGGTGCCCAGCTGATCAAAGATATCATTGGCATGCCCTGCTTCCGCCTGTAGGTGAATCAGTTTTTTATCTAAGTCTTCCCAAATCATTTCCATACTCCTTTTTGTCGATCATGAGGGATGCCTCCCCTTCATGTATCCCGCTGTTTCTATCCACCTACAGTGTAATGCAAAAAGCGCTTTCATAAAAGAGTAAAAGACTGCGCAGAGGATTGCAGAGTTTTGAACAGTGGAATTCTTTGCACAGCAGGCATACTGCAAACTGTACCATAGAAAAAGACCCTGTATCAGCGTACAGCGTCTTTTTGTGACATGAATAACAGCCGGGATTTACATGAGGCTATCATAATATTTTTGGTATTTTTCTTTGAATTCCTTCCGCTTCAGCAGACTGACACGAATCGATTCCTCCTTCAGCTGCAGTGTATGCCCCGCTTCATAGTAATAGCCGCAAGACGGATTGATGAGCAGACCGTTTTTCGGACAGACAAAATAATCATCGTATATGCGCTGAAAATCCTGCAATCGCATGGAACAGGTATAGCGTGTATTTCCCATGTCCAGACAGAGCTGCTTTTTTATAACGCTCACTTTATGGATTTTATAAATCGGTACAGCGATGCTTTTTTCCCCTTCTTTTACATGGATGCGTATATTGATGTAATTCAGGCGGCGTTCCAGACGCTGAAGCAGCGGCAAAAGCTCCTGATCCAGTTTGGATTTGGGAAGAAAGGTAAAGGCGGAAAACTGCTGGGTGCGCTCAATGGCGAAATTATCCAGCGAGGACATGAGTATGATAATGGCATCCGGATTTTCCTTATAAATCATATTTCCGATTTCTATACCGGAGTGAACCGGCATCATCAGATCGCTGAGATAGGCATCATAGGTGCCCTTTAATGCATAGCTTGCGTCATTGGCGATATCAGCATGAAAGGCGGGATGCAGGGCTTCAATTTTCTTTTTGATTTCCTTTGCCTGTTCTCTTTTGTCATCAATAATCAGTATAGTATAGTGCTGCATAAGTACCTCCCTGTCGGCATGGTGTTGCCTTGTTTCCAGTTATATGGTGAAGCACACAGGATAGAGGAGGGCTTCCTTTATGGATACATTCAGGTGCCGGCTTCTGTCCTTCGTGCGTTATATATACAATAGCATAATTTGAAAAGATGAAAAGGCTTTTGGGACAAGCGGTATGCCACAGGTATCATTCGGTCATTTTAAGGTGTAAAAAGCTATCTGATGAAAAATCTGTTGTATCGCCTGTACATCATTCATCACCGCTATATCAAATACACCGGGACTTATACCTTCGATACCACTTCTCAGTTGCTCTGCCGCAGCCGCCTGATCATCCACAATCAATAAGGTATATGTTCTCATTTGTCTCTTCCTCCACCTATCATCGTCTTCATCATAAACATTATGACCATAAAAGTAAATAAAATTGGGACAAGCGGTCGATTTAGGTAGGAAACGGTAAAAAATAAAAAGCATAACTGGCTCTCCTCCTATTCTGATAACACATAGACCGTTCCCTCCCGGATAGATACCATTCATCCCCTACATATTTACATTTTCTACATTCCATGTAAAATAAACATAGGGAAGTAGATGATAAGGTAGTGGTTTTCCCCTTCTGTAAATCAAATCATTTTCCTGTTTGCAGCTATCTGCGTACCTGATGATGTTCAATGCCCAACCATTTAGTTACGCAGCAGGCATGCGAAAGCTTATATAAATAGAAACGGAGGATCTTTATGTCAAATTTTAAAAAAATAGTATTGCCTTTTCTGCTTCTCTGCTCATTGGGGACACTGGCTATTTCCATGGTATTCTTATGGACGAGCGGAATCGCCCTGGATGAGATGATCAGTGTCACAGAATATTTCGATTCCTATGGGATGCTGTACTGGCTTCTGTTGCTTATCTCTATCCTTTCATCACTTTCCTGCATCATACTGCTTGTGGCTAGAAACAGGTCCGTTCAGAAGTAAAAGAGGTTAACTGTTAGCGGTATGAAAAAACTCCGGTCAAACATAGGTCATGACCGGAGTTTTATTTATCTACTTTTTGTAAAGGAAACGTTCATCCAGTGTTACTTGGAACGCTTCCTGCAAATCACGGAAGCCCTCCACAGGAATCGTCTGAAGCTTATCCTGTCGGCAGGAATGCACCTTGATCCACATCTCGGCACTCTTTTCAATCGTATGCATCAGACCAAAGGTGGAATCAAAATCCACGCCGCTGCAGAACATTCCATGATGTGCCCATATGACTGCATTATAGGTTTCCATCAGCCTGCTTGTGACAACGGCAATCTCGCGACCTCCCGGTACCATCCACTCCACGACACCGATCCCCTCAGGAAAGATGATCGGACATTCCGTCATCATCTCCCAAATCTCTCTTGTGATAATTTCCGACTTCAGCGGAAGCAGAAAGGTAAGTGCAATCACATTGGGACAGTGACAGTGATAAATCACGCGGTTTTCATTATTTGTAAGCTTTGCCTTGACTGCCATATTCATAAGATGCGTAGGCAGCTCACTGGTAGGACGGCCTCCGTTTTCAAGACCCCAGCGGATACGATACTTTGTACCGGTAGAATCAACCTGTATGATGCCTATTGTATGCCGGGAATCCTTTTTCATATTGTGAAAATACTTTCCCGTGCCGCTGATTAGAAAATATTCATTTGCAAGGTTGTCCACATTGGTACCAATCGGCAGCCATTCCCCTTTATCGTGCAATTCATCTTTTACATCCGCAACATTTTCCGGCTTCATCCAATAGGTGAAATTCCCGCCGTTGCGCTCATGCCAGCCCAGTCTGTCGCCATAATCCGCCATAACAATATATTCATTTAAAAATGATGTTTCTTCTACTCTCATATGTTTTCTCCTCTCATATCCCACAGGATAGCAAGCAGCTGTAAGCCATCCTTATCTTAAATCATGCATAAGACATTGCCCTCTGTGTGCATGGCAATCATATAGGACTTATATCATGTATTTTGTATGTCCTGTTTGCACTGCCTCCTGCAGCTGTTCCAGCAGCAGCTCCGGACTGCGCTCATAGGAATCCAGAGTATCCCCGCCGCGATGATTGGTAAGTGTGCAGTTATCCAGCTGTACGACAGCATCTTCTTTAGTCAGCGGCTCCTTCGGAAATACATCGATTGCAGCCCCCATGATGCTGCCGTTTTGCAGCGCCTCCTCCAGCGCCGGCATATCCACCAGTACCGCTCTTGCCGTATTGATCAGATAGCTGACCGGTTTCATAAGCTTCAATTCCTCACGCCCGATAATTGGGGGATCATTGGGTCCGATGCGACCGTGAAGGGATACGATATCACTTTCCTGTAACAGGGTTTTCTTATCAACCGCGATACAGCCAAGTCGCTCAATCACAGATGCATCCAGATAGGGATCATGTACCATGATGCTGCATCCAAACGGCTGCAGGCGCTGTGCGACAAGCTGACCGATTGCACCAAAGCCAATCAAACCTACCGTCATACTTCTAAGCTCCCGTATCGATCCGGTATTCGGATAGGATTCTCTCCAGATACCCTCGCGCAGGGAGCGATCTGCTCTTGTCACATTTCGTGTTTCACAGATCATTAACCCAACCGTCAGCTCAGCAACGGCAAAGGCGTTGTGCATGGGACAGTGAATAACTCTGATTCCTTTTTTCTTTGCACTTTCCACCGCGATGTTTTCCACACCGCCCCTTGCCGTAACAATATACTTCAAGTGCGGTGCCTGCTCAATGATATCCTTTCCCACCGGACACATATGAACGAAGATCACGTCCGCATCCAGCATAGCCTCCTTCAATTCCCCTTCGACTGCATATGCCTCACTTCCCTTTGTTTCAATCTTGCGAATCAGCGTACGTGTAGATACACGGTCCAGATCCGCCTTCCATGAAAAGCCCTGATAGGAACAAAACAGTGCGTGATGTTTCAATACCCTAGCGAATGCCTCCTCTGACAGAAACATATCTCCAACAGCAACACATTTCATATACATTCCTCCTAATTGTTCGTTTCACACATTCATCATAGTACAAAAATGAAAATTCAGAAACACTATTCATGTTTATTGTTTATATTTCATCTTTTTTTTAATTTTATTGTTCGAAACGAACATTTTATGATATAGTGAAGGCAGGTGATAACAATGACAAAACAGGAACGGCAGAAAGCAATACTTGCGCTTTTGCAGGAAAAAGGAGAGCTTCACGTACAGACGATATGCCGAAGCTTCCACATAGTGGCCATGACCGCTCGTCGTGATCTCATGGAGCTGGAACAGATGGGAGCATTGATTCGAACACATGGAGGTGCCATTGCAAAGGAAAAGAAAACCTTTGATGCGCAGACACCGTTTGCAAAGCGCCGTAAGCTGCATACAGAGAAAAAGCGGCAGCTTGCCCATATTGCAAGAGGCTTTCTGAAGGAGCATGATCGTATTTTTCTTGCCAGTGGCTCTACGATGGATATGTTTGCGTCTGCCCTTCTGCACTACCTGCCATTGACCGTCGTAACCGATGCTGTGAATGTGGCATATGAATTGTATCAGGATTCCAGATTAACCATTTTTATGCTCGGTGGTGAACTGCGCAGCAATTCCCTCACGCTGACCGGTCCGATTGCACAGACAAATCTAAAACAGTTTCAGCTGTCAAAGGCCTTTTTAAGTGTGAATGCGATAGATGAAAAGGGAAACCTGTATACCGACAGTGTGGTGGAAAGCGGTCTGCTGGAAACACTGTTCTCCATTGTGGAGGAGGTCTATGTCCTGTGTGATTCCAGTAAGCTGAACAGCCGTGATTTCATTGCAATATCTCATGAACAGAGCTATACGCTTATCACAGATCAGGACGCGGATGAAAGTCTGCTGGAGGCATATCGGCAATGCGGTATCCGCGTGGTGAAAGCTGCACCACAAATTTAATTTCATAAGCTCAGATTTTATTGTTATGCATCATTTTACAATTAGCCCGAAAAATGAGGAGGATCTGATTTTCTATGGTATAATACTAGATATAGTTCTAATCACTGAACAGAAAATAGGGAGGAAATGTTATGAAGAAAAAGCTTTTACCATGTGCTGCACTTATGGCAGCCTGTCTTGCCGTATCCATGCCGATCGGTGCAAAAGAAAATCCGGAGCCATGGAGCAATACCTTGTCACAATCGGAAGAACATGTAATTAAGGAAACCGGAATTGATAAGCGCTTTGATATTGGTAAAACCGTATCCGTAAGGCTGGATAGTGCATATGTGACAAAGGACACAAAGGTTCAACTGACAGAAAATTCACTTTACAAAAAGGTTGGGAAACTGATTCCTGCACCATTCCACTTTCGCAGTGTTACCATAACCAAAAAATCGGGAGAGCTTATAGAATTTCCGGATACGCTGCAATTTCAGGAAAACAGCGGCTCCTTATCCCTGCATGGTCAGCTGCAATGTATCGAAATAAACCGTATGGATATAACGGGGGATACGATGGCTGCGACCTATACGGGAGTTCTGGTGGCAGAATAATAAAAAAGCTTTCAGATGCGTATCGCAGCTCTTCTGAAAGCTTTTTATTTTATGTGTGATACTACTTCATGAGCCCTTTTACGCATGGTAGTACGTTCCTACAGTATCCTGCAAAGAGCTGTTTATAAAATGGATTCATATTCATAAACTATTTGATATACTTCCTCTGCGGTTTTCGCCTTTCTGATATTCTCACAGAAATCCGCTTTCGATAACAGATTCATTAAATGAAACATTGCCTTCAAATGCGAGTCCTTATCTATCGTGGACAGACAGCATACAAAATCCACCGGATCATAGAACTGCGAATGAAACGGTACCGGATGCTTCAGCCGAATCAGCTGCATCCCCAGCTTCCTCCCACCGACATCCGGCGATTCATGCGGCAAGGCAAAGCCCTGTGCCAGTACGATATACGGTCCCATTGTTTCAATATTGCGAATCATCTGCGTGATGTACTGTTCACTCAGATAGTCCTGTTCCAGCAATGGCTGCGCACTTCTTCTGACAGCCTCCTTCCAGTCTGCACATTCCACATCCACCTCGATATGTCCGGCAAGCAGTTCACGAAGCGTTGCCTTGTCACTTGGGGCTATCGGAAAGAAATGCGATTGCAGATCCCGGATAATATTCTTATAGATTTCATCCTTATCCAGCGGGCTGATGGCAATGGAATTCGCAATCAGTGTCTGAAGTCGCTGAAAATTCGGATTGGAATTCACACGGTGCATACCGCTTTTCAATGTTTCCAGCTTTTCACCCAAAAGGATGCAGTCCTCATCACTCAGATACGGATGCAGAATGATGGTTTCACAGCGCTCCTCCTTCAGCGGTACCGTTGATATGATCAGATCGATTCCTGTAACATCATAATTCGCAAGTGCATGCACCGGCAGAACATCCGCTACATAAAACTGAAAGTATTTTTTCAGCCGGCTTAACAGCAGCTGTGAGGTTCCCACACCGGAGTTGCACACAAGAAGAATCGTGAACTGCGCGCCCTGATAACGGTTGCGCTCCATTGCCGCACAGACATGAATGGTGATATAGGCGATTTCCTCACGGGTGATGGCTCTTTGTACAAACAGCTCCAGTGGCTGCAGATTTTTCTCGATCGCTGCGACAACCTCCGGATTCTTCTTCACGATTTCATACAGAAGCTCATTGTCACTGTCATACCCCATATCCAGATCCTTAAATGTGGATTGCAGATGATTGGTCAGATTCTGGTAAAACTGGAAATCATTGCGCAGATCAATATTCAGATCATGCGCTACGGCATCAATAAACTGCTTGGAGATGACCTGAATCTGCATGATCTTCTCATCCGCATCATTGCGTTTGAGATAATGCATATTGTACAGGATATCCGCCAGCAGGTATTCCTCCTGCAGCCGATGCTCCATACCGAAATAATCCTCCATTTTGTTCATCAGATGGCTTGCCATTTTCTGCGTGGACAGATGTTGGGATACATAGTCGATCTCCACAAACCGATGCTTATGGTAGCGTTCAATCATAAGCATTAGATACTGCCGCAAATCTTCAAAGGAACCGTCAGTTAAAAAACGGCTGCTTGATATTTCCGCATCCTTGATCATACGCTTCAGGCTTTCCAAATCCTGTGGGGACATCATATCTTTATATTCTGAAATCCGATACTGCTGCACATACGGCAGGCGCAGCAGATGCATCAGCATAATCCGGCGGCTGCTCTCCCTGCCCTGAATACGCAGACCTCTGCGAAGGGATACGATTTCCAGATCCTGCTTCTGAATGCTCTTGCGTACATCATCCACATCATGAATGATTGTGGAACGGGATACAAAAAGAATATCCGCCAGCTGCTGCAGGGTTACATGCTCCCCCGTATTCGCTATCAGATACAGAATCATATGCATGCGTTCCTCCTTGCTCAGCTTGAAGGAATAAAAATCATTCTGTCCCAGCAGCATACGAATGGCATCGGTATCCTTCTGCAGCTCAATCACGCCATGCTCACAAAGCTGAATCGGCTTCTGCTTGTTTTCCAGAAGAAAATCCGTGATTCCCTCCAGATCATAGCGAATCGTTCGTTCCGATACCTTGAATTTGTCCATCAGATCATTGATGGTACAGGTTTCCTGATAATCCCGCTTTTCCATTATCCAGAAAATGATTTCTCGTGCACGTTTATTCATTAGCTATCTACCTCACCATATATCATATAGAAAATATGTCAAAATGCAAAGGTTAATTTTCTGCAAAAGACTCCGCAAGAAGTTAATCAGCTGAAAACGGTTTCCTATCGTATAATGGAAGCATAAAGTGAGGTTGGTCATCATGCAATTTAAAACCTATGTTCAGAAAAACAAACCGGTCTATATGTATATCCACGGAGAATGCCTTTCCGCCTTCAGCTTTCAGGAAGAAATACGGGAGCTGAAAAAAGATTACACCCTCATCGTCCCCGTCTTAGACGGACATGGAAGTGAAGCTCAGAAACCATTCATCAGTATACAGCAATGTGCAGAGGAGCTGCTTACCTATCTTCAGGAGTATTATAACGGGCATATCCAGGTGCTGTCAGGATTTTCACTAGGTGCGCAGATTGCCGTTTCCATGCTGTCTATGAAGCCGGATCTGTGCGAATACGCCATGATTGAAAGTGCGATGATGCAGCCGGTAAAGCTGCAGAGCTGGAGTGCCTATGCCGGCATCTACACAAATGCACTGGCAAGAAAAAAATGGTTCAATAAATTCATGTACTACACTGTTTTCAATGATGATTTTGCCTTTGAGGATTATTATCAAAATTATCAGGCAATGACAAAGGAAAACCTGAAAAGCATACACCATGCAGTCAGTACCTTTCAGCTTCCCGAAAATCTGGCGCAGGCTACATGTAAAACAGCAATTCTGGTCGGACAGCGTGAGAAGAAGAGTATGAAAAAAAGTGCCGATCTACTGAAAGAGGTACTAGGTGATGCACAGATTTTCATGCTGATGAATTATACGCACGGGGATTTCAGTCTTGGCAATCCAAGGGAATACCTGCGCTTTGTCAAAAGCTGGATACAGAACAAGGATATCCAGCAAAAGCGAAAGGTTCGTAAACAGAAGGAACAGCAGGAGGGGGATTACCTGCCGAACTGGAAGCATCTTGTGAATAAGATCAAGGATAAAAAAGCAAAGAAAAAGCTGCAGAAGGCAGGCTCTTAGAATAGAAAAAAGAAGCTAATCCATGCTATATAAAAGATAAGCTTTTCTTATGTATAATCGATTAGGCTATACATCCTGCAGCTGCACAAGAAGATGCCAGTCCATACTCTCACTTTCACTGTGAATACGATAGGCAAGCAGACTCTTCTTTAAAATATCCGAATCACTGCTTACAGCACTTAGAAGCAGCGCTTCATTCTGGAAGACGATATTTCCGTCTTTTTCCTGAAATGAAATCTTCACCACATGATGGTACAGCGGCTTTCCGGAAGCATCCAGAAGCTCCCCGCTCACAACCAGATCCTTTGGAACAGATCCAAGCTTCACTGTGATATCCGTATCCTTCGATGAAACCTTCAATATGTTGTCATCCTTCACCAGCTTTGAAAAATCGCTTTCCTCCAGATTTTGTTCCTGACCATCCGCAGTGGCTGTATTCCCGGCTTTACTGCATGCGGTAAAACTGCCCAGGCAGAGAAACACCAGACACAGAAGCAATATTTTTTTCATATGATACCCTCCATCCTTTTCCATATATATCGTAACATAGAGAGCAGGAATTGCAACCTCGCGTCCTGCTGTTTCGCATGCATTCTTACAGTCTGAGCGAATAGTAAAGCGATGGCGGTCATAGAACAGTTCTATAAAAGCATTGCGTCGGCCGTTACTGTCCGGTTCAGCTGTATTTAATATAGTTTTTTATAACAATCTGCTTGAAATCTTCAAAATTCCTGCATTTTTTTATTTCTGCGATAACCTCCTGCTTATTAAAGAGAAGGATCAAAGATTCATAAAGATCATGAAAGTGCTTATTGTCGATTTTATTAAACGCAATCATAAACACAACATTGACGATGTGCTGATTGGTCCATTCCATGCCTTTTGGACAGACAACCACAGCAACGCTTGTTTTATAGGCACTCATTTTCATCGGGTGTGGTATTGCGATATTCATAAACGCAGTGGAACTGGCCCGCTCTCTCTTCCATACCTCGTCTTTGAAATCCGCATGCACATAACCAAGCGATATCATCTGATCTGCCAGCTCATTGATTGTTTCCTCTTTTCCTGTAGGCTTCTCTTTGAAATAGAACAGGTCCTCATTAAAATAAAAATCGATATTATCCGCAAGAATCCGGCTCTTCTTTGTATTTTCAATTCGGGTGATAGCCTTCATAATCTTGTTTTTATCATAATTCATCGGAAGCGGCGGAAGCAATACCGTCAGATATTCCGGGGATTCGGGAAGCGGTATCGTCGTAATCAAGAGATCAAAGACCTCATGCTCAATGGCACGTTCAAAGGATATCAGCTTCTGAATATTGATTTGTTCGCCAAAGTTCATTAGCATTTTGTTATACAGCAGCTTCCCGATGTTCAGATACTCCGGGCATAAAATCACACAGGAAACTCTGGTTTCTGCTTTTTTCTGGCGCTCGATTTCCGTACCTACATGCAATGCAAGAAAGGCGATTTCATCCTCGCTGATTTCCTGTTGAAATGTCTGCATCAGCTGATACGCCATGAACGTTGCTATATCGTAAATCGTGGGACAGGATATTTTGATAGACTCCAGCATTGGATTTTTCATGATGCTGTGCTGTTCAAGACGATTCTTCAGATTTTTTAAATGCAGTGCAAAGGGCGTCAGAAAGCTGTCAGACATGAGATTCACAAAGAAATGCCGGTCTATACTTTGAATCAATTGATGGGATAAGGAAAGAATATCTTCCGAAACAACCTTGGAAAGCTCCTCCATCTGATCCTGAGCATGATAATTGGCATTTGTTTTAAACAATATATAGATTTCAAATTTTTCACTGCTCGTAAAGGTTACATCAAAAATCTGTTCCAGCGTCATACACAGCTCATCAATGATAGGCTTTTCTTTCAAACCGTCAATAGAATGGTATTCACGATTGCCAGGGATATGGTTTCCACTGTGCATTCTGCTGATCATGATGGTCACATGAAGAATCAGATTGATAAAGGAGAAATCATTGATATAATAATGATATTTATGAAACACCTGCTTTATCAGTATACAGGCTTCTTCTATATCATATGCAGGAAAGCTTTCCTGCAGGAAGGACAGATCCAGAAAATTCCCACTCGCTTCCTCCGACATGACATGCGTGATGAGCCTTCTTTTGTTTTTCTCCGTACCTCTGATATCTATTTTATTATCTACACAGGAGAATGTGATTTGAAAATGGGCAAAGCTGGTATTCATTTTATATATATCATTTTTAAGGGTGGAATAGCTGATGAATAATTCATCACAGAGATCAAAAATATCAAGCTGATGCTGTTTTTCAAGCAACAGCTTTTTTATCAGGTAAATACAGCGGCCTTCATAGTCCTGTGGGATATCATCCTTGTATTGAAGCAGGACAGATGCTTTTTGCTTGTGAATCGTATACCCGCGATTACTGGAAAGGATGAGGCCCGGATAGCTGAGATTCAACTCGGCAATATAGGATTTGATAGTTCTGATTGATAACGAAAGAGCTTTGGATAATGTTTCAGAGGTCAGCTTTTCTTCATGCTCATACAGATAGCGAATAAGATCTTCCTGTTTTCTTTTCATGCGATCACATCCTTATTTTTGAATTCTTAATTATATTATAGCGGCTTTTCAAGGGATTGGAAACTGGAAAATTGCACCGTGCAATTCACGCATCTGCACAGTGCAGATATTGAGTTGAGACCCAAACTGGAACATGGTTTAATAAGGCTGTAAGGTTCAAACGCTTACAGAAAAAGGAGGTCATGGAAATGGCACAGCTACATATTTATCTTTGCTGCGGAGGAGGGCTCTCCTCGGGATTTCTTGCACAGAAAGCAAGAGCGGCTGCGAAGAAGTCAAAAGTAAACGCAACAATTGAGGCAAAAAGTGAAAGTGAGGTAACGCAGTATCTATCAAAAATGGATATCCTTTGTATTGGACCACATTATGAATTCCGACTGAAGGCATTCGAGGACATGGCAGCCCCTTATAACATACCGGTTATCGTCATTCCGGAAGAAATCTATTCCATGCTGGATGGCAAGGCCTTACTCCAGCTGGCAGTGGATACCTTAGAAAAGTATAAAGTATAAAACATTAGAGGAGGAACCTAGTATGAATCAAATTATGAGCTGGTTTACAGACAAGCTGGCACCGGGGATGCAAAAAATATTCAGTAATCCATGGGTTGGGGCAGTCGCAAGTGCAATGCAGAAGATATTACCTTTCATTCTGGTTGGATCCGTCGTATCCATCTATAACGTATTTGTCCGATAAATACCGTCCCTACCGGATATGAGCTTTGTGAATACCTTCAGCTTCGGAATGATGTCCCTGATTGTATCCTTTATGGTCGCATACTTCGGTATGGTGGAACTGGATCATCCGAAATATACAATAACAGCAGGACTGACTTCCCTTACTGTATTTCTGATGGCCCTTTGCCCGACAATGGCTACGCTGGTGAAGAATGCAGCGACAGGGAAAACAGAATTAACGATTACAGATATTAACTTTCTGGGGGGAAGCGGTCTGTTTATCGCCATTATAGTAGCTTTGATCGTCATGGTGATTTTCCATTTTTATGCAAAGCTGCATGTACTGGAGAACAGTGCATCCATGCCGGACTTTGTATGTGAGTGGATCAATAATATCATACCAATGACATTGATCTATTTAGTCTTCGGTATCACGGTGTTTACTCTGGGCTTTGATCTTGTCGGCTTTATCAATATGGTTTTCCAGCCGATCGTGGACATCGGACAATCTCTGCCCGGCTTTGTAATTATCTGTTTCCTGTATGTATTACTGTACTCGGTTGGTATTTCCGCATGGTCCTTAAATGCCATTGTAAAGCCTATTCTGATGGCAGGTATAGCCGCCAATGCCGAGCTTGCTCTCGCAGGCGGTCAGCCGATCCACATCGTCACAACCGAAACGATATTCACAACTGCCCTGATTGCGATGGGAGGCTTGGGAGGAACCCTGCCGCTGAATTTCCTGATGCTGTTTAAATGTAAGTCAAAGAAGCTGAAAACGATGGGAAAAATCTGTTTGGCACCATCCGTCTTTAATATCAATGAGCCGCTGGTTTACGGAGCTCCGATCGTTTTCAACCCCCTGCTGATGATTCCGATGTGGATGAATTCCGTTGTAGGTGCATTGATCATCTGGTTCATCATGAGAGCAGGCTTCCTGAATATTCCAGCCGGTGTGAATAATATTTCCCGTATCCCTGCACCGATCTGTACATGGCTGACAACCGATGACTACCGGGCCTTCTTCTGGTTCTTTATCCTATTCGCAATCTATGCTTTGATTTGGTACCCGTTCCTGATGAAATATGATAAACAGCTGGTAAAAGAGGAACAGGAAAAAGAGACGGTTAAGAAACCATTATAGGAAAGGAGGATTTTCATGGATGAAAATAATCGCTTGATTCCTGTATCCATGTCGATTATTATGCATGCAGGAAATGCGAGAACAAAAGCCAATGAAGCTTTGGATGGTATCGCGTCATTTGATTTTGAGCGTGCAAAGGAAAAAATCAGAGAAGCGAGAGAGGATATCACAAGGGCACATCAGGGACAGACGGAAATCATTCAGGCAGAAGCCGCCGGTGAACAGTATACATCGTGCCTTCTGTTCACACATGCACAGGACACCCTTATGACCATTATGAGTGAAGTGAATCTCACAGAGAAAATGATTACCATATTTGAAAATTTCTATACAGGCAGAGGCACCGTCAAATGATGTGTTTTCAAAAGAAAGGAGCTGCGTATGAACATTGTAGAGCTTCATAAAGATAGGATGCAGGATTCATTTTCCAAAGATTTTCTATGGGGTGCTGCCATCAGTGCCAAGCAGGCGGAAGGAGATAGCGACCGTGCGCTGACCGTTGCGGATCTTCAAAATTATGATCCCCATGATAAGGCAAAGGTTAAGGGAGATCTTTCCCTGCAGGAAATCATGGATCGCATAGAGCATCCGCAGGATTATATATTTCCTAAAAAGACAGGAATTGATTTCTATCATCGCTTTCGCGACGATATAAAGCTTTTAAAGGACATGGGGATCAAGTGCTTTCGTTTTTCCGTCAGCTGGGCAAGAATTTATCCGGACGGTGCAGAAGAAAAGCCAAGTGAGAAAGGTCTCTTATTTTATGATCAGCTCCTCAATATCTTAAAGGAAATGGATATAGAACCCATTGTGACCTTATATCATGATGATATGCCGGTCGATCTTGCATTGAAATATAATGGATTTCTGCATCCCCATGTGGTTGATTTGTTTGTGGAATACGCTGCGCTTATCATGAAACGCTATCAGCATAAGGTCACCTATTGGATTCCTGTAAATCAAATCAATCTGACAAGAGTCGGACTAAGCTCAATCGGTGTCATTAAGGACACCGTTGAGGATGTGGAGGCAGTAAAATGGCAGGGAGTCCATCATAAATTTATCGCCTGTGCGAAAATCAGAGAGATCGGAAGAACGATCAATGCGGCCTTTCGCTTTGGTGCTATGCTCGCGGATTTCTATGTCAGTCCCATGACCTGTAAACCGGAGGATGTTGTGTTCGCAACTGAGAAAAATCAGATGACGATGTTCTTCTTTGCGGATGTGCAGCTGCGCGGAGAATATCCGGGTTATGCACTTCGTTATTTCAAGGATAACAGCATAGCGATCCATGCGGATGAAAAGGAGCTGACGCTTCTGAAAAACAATACGCTGGATTTTCTTGCGATAAGCTACTATAATTCCAATGTGGTAAGCTATGAGAAAAATACAATGGCAATCGGAAATGCGGAGTTAAATCCATATCTGAAGGCGAATCCATGGGGATGGACGATAAACCCGCTTGGCTTATACGACTGCTTTTTAAACTACTGGGACCGATATGGGAAGCCCCTGATGATTGCGGAAAACGGATTCGGACAAATAGAAGAATTGGATTCTGAACATAAGCTTCATGATGATTATCGTATCGACTATATCAAGGAGCATATCCGTGCCTTACAAAAAGCAGTACAGCACGGTGTGGATGTCTTCGCTTATTGTGCCTGGTCCCCGATTGATATGGTATCCTCCGGAACGAGTGAAATGAAGAAACGCTATGGTTTCATTTACAACGATCAGGATGATGCAGGACACGGGACACGGAAACGGTATCCGAAGGATTCTTACTGGTGGTATCGGAATGTGATCGCAACAAACGGAAATGTGTTATAAATTGAACATGTAAGCAGTGCATATTATGTACGCTTACATGTTTTTATTCTCCTTCCATATGCGGTGTAAGGGCTGTCCGGCTTTGGCATACAGACAGACAGCAAAGATTCTATACTTTCTATTAACACTGCCGTTTTCCCTTGCTTTTCATGATGAATTCCTACATAATGAACATGCAAAGGGGTGGTAACATGCGCTATCGAGATATATCCATACGTAAAAAAATACTGCTTTCCAATTTTCTTATGGTACTCATTCCCATCATTTTTGTATGCTTCATTCTGTTTTCCCTGCTGCTGGGATTTTCCTTTGTGACACACTCTCCGGCTGCACTCATCCGCAATGTCCTGTTAAACACCTCAAACTACGGACCTACACTGCTGATCAAAACAATGAACGACGAGCTGGCAGGAAGTGAGCACATCACGGACGAGGCCAAGCGTATTCTCGCACAGCTTGAAAAATCAGGTCTTCATATTTTCGTCGAGGAAGCACACGATCAAAAAGCGGAGGTTTTATACCACAGCAGCGGAGTCAACCGAAAAAGCATGCAGAAGGAATTCGAAAGCATAGCCGAAACAAAGCAGTATGAGCTTCCTTATATCATATGGAATGCAAACGGCATGGCATATCAGGCTGAGCTGAAAAATGCGGCGGATAAAACCCTGCGCATAACCTTTTCCGGGAAAGATCTCACCTTCCCTCAGGACTCTTATGAATCCTGGGAGCATACCAAGCTGATGATCAAAATAACGATTGTCGCAACCGGTGTATTCATGGTATTATTCATTGTAGCACTGGGTGCCGTACTGACAAGAAAGCTGGCACAGCATATCCTGATTCCGCTGTATGATCTCAATCAGGCTACCAGTGAAATCCGAAGCGGTAATCTGAAGCAGGAGATCTCTGTGGAGAAAGAGGATGAAATCGGCGAGCTGTGCTCAAACTTCGAAGCGATGCGCAAGCAGCTGATCGAGTCGGAAAAGCTGCGGTCCCAATATGACCTGAACCGCAAGGAGCTCATTGCAGGCATTTCCCATGACCTTTCCACACCGCTCACCTCCATGCAGGGGTATGTCAACGGACTGCTGGACGGGATTGCGGATACGCCGGAAAAACAGCAGCACTATCTGCATATCATACAGGAGAAAACAAATGCCATGAATGCGCTGGTGGAAAGTCTCTTTCTCTTATCCAAGCTGGATCTGGGACAGGTGCCGTTTCATGATGAATGTGTAAATCTGGCAGACTTTTTACAGGACTGGTATCAGGAATGTGCTTCCCGCTATGAGCATGCAAGCATAAAGCTTACCGTCAAATGCACGCAGCCCGTGCAGGTTTTGATGGACCGTACACATTTTATTCGGGTATTGGACAATCTGTGTCAGAATAGTATAAAATATAGAAGTGAGAATCCGGTGCACATTGATGTCACACTAGAATGCGATAAGAAGGAATGCATTCTCACATTTCAGGACAATGGAATCGGAATCGATCCATCCCAGGCACCAAGATTGTTTGACAGCTTCTATCGCAGCGATCCTGCGAGAAGCTCCAAGGTGAAGGGAAACGGACTGGGTCTTTCCATCACCAAGCAAATCATAACCCAGATGAAGGGTGAAATAAGCGCCAGCGGTGAATTGAACAAGGGTCTGTGTATTACGATAAGACTGCCGCTTTTACAAGGAGGAACAACGCTATGAAACGAATACTGATTGTAGAGGATGACAGAGCGATTGCGGAACTGGAACGCGATTATCTGGAAGCGAATGACTATGAGGTTGAAATCTGTGAGGATGGTGAAAGCGGATTAAAACGCGCCTTGCAGGAGGATTTTGCTTTGATTCTGCTGGATGTCATGCTGCCGAAGGAAGACGGCTTTCAGGTATGCCGGAATCTGAGAGCATCGAAAAATGTACCGATCATTCTGGTATCAGCCAAGCGTGAGGATATGGATAAAATCCGGGGTCTTGGTCTGGGTGCCAATGACTATATCGTAAAGCCGTTTAATCCAAGCGAACTGATTGCAAGAGTGAAATCACAAATCGCCAATTATGAACGGCTGACACAGGGAGCACAGAAAAAAGAGAATCTGCTGCAAATCGAAAATCTGATGATTGATTTAAACTCCCATGAGGTTTTTTTGGATGGTGAATCCCTCGTTCTCCCCAACAAGGAATTTGAGCTTCTCGTATTCCTTGCCAAAAATCCGAATATCGTTTTCAGCAAGGATCAGCTGTTTGAAAAAATATGGGGACTGGATGCCATCGGTGAAATCTCTACCGTTACCGTACACATCAATCGGATCCGTGAGAAAATCGAAAAGGACAGTGCCAATCCGAAATTTATCGAAACCGTATGGGGAAGCGGCTATCGTTTCCGCAAATATTAAACGCACACGAAAGAATTATCAAAGCGAAGCTAGTTATGCAGATAAAAAAACAGGGATATCCAAAGCTATTGCACTCATAATCGCCGGATTCCCTTTTTTTTACATTCAAACATGACGGATATCTCTGTATATATACCACCTTTTCACAACACATCATATTTTGTATGCCAATTATATGTTTCTATTTACAGATTCATTTTTCTTCATAGCACGGTATGATTTATCAAGTAAAAGATACACCCGTATATTCCCGTATTACCAGCACCTACAAACATCCGTCTGTAGATAGGAACACATTGTTTTATCTGGTGAAAACACACGCACTGCATTCTGCACCCTGAGCCTGAAAGCCAAAGAGAATGCAGGAGTCCTGCACATAGGCAAAGGTGTTGTAAACTCCTTTAAAAAAAACGAGTATCAACGCTATTCAGCGCTTCAATACCCGTTTGTCCTGAGAATCACCCACTTACCATTCCCTGCTCCTCTATTTTTTCAGAATCAAATCAATCTTTGTCTGCAGAGTGTTGATGCTTGTCTTGATATCCTCATCCGTCCCCAGCAGTCTTCGTATCTCACTGTCCGCAACCGAAATCACCTGATCGTAATCAGTAAACTTGGTATTTGGAATTGCATGCTCCATCGTATCATTAAAGAAATCCATATTGAAGGTGGAATCCCCCGGGGCATCCTTCAGTAAATACTCCATCACCTGTTTGGAGCCCGTGATATCCTTTAACACGGAAACGCCCTGTGAGTACTTAAAAATATCCTTCTGTGCCGTTGTATCATAGCACAGCGATTTTAAAAATTCCCACGCCAGCTTCTTATGCGAGCTGCTCGCACTGATCCCCATACTCAACGTATCCAGCTGCGACACATTATCCCCCTCTGGTCCCGCAGGCATAGGAATGCAGTCCCACTCAAAATTCGTATATTTCTTCACACGCCACGGATAGGGCTTGTAGGTTCTGTATTCGCTGAATTTCATTGGACAAAAGGCAACCATACCCTTATCAAACATAGCACTGTTCACACTCTGCCCCTTATTCAGCTCCTCCAGCTTTCTCGTAAATTCCACAGCCTCATACACCTTGTCATTCGCCAGAGTCGCACTCGTTCCGCTGGCATTGAAAATCGTCGCATCGTTGGAGGCAAGCGCATTCTGCCAGCCATAGCCGTAAACACCAAAGGTATCCAGGGAACCGTCATGATCCGAATCCAGGGTCACCTTTTCACAGATTGCATAGAAATCATCCCATGTCCAGTTATTATCCGGCAGGGCGATACCGAACTTGTCCAGCAGCGTCTTATTCACATACATCATGGTTGGAACACTTTCATATGGCAGTGCGTACTGCCTGCCATCCATCTGTCCGCTTTTCAATGCCGGTGTAAAATAATTTTTCACCGTAAGCTTTTCATCACGCTGTATGTAGGAATCCAGCTCCTCCAGCATTCCGATATCCGCAAAGGTATACAAATCATCGGACAGCACCATGTATACATCCGGCAAATCACCTTCCAGTGCCTGCTGGGAAAGCCATTCAGAGTAATCCGCCTTCTGCAGACCGCTCACATATTCCACCCGCACATTCGGATGTGCCTTTTCAAAGCGTTCAATGGCCTGATCGATAATTTTATAGCTGTCTCCGTTGGGAACATCCCAGTTGCTTCCGGCAAACATGCCGAATTTCAGGACTACTGTTTTCTGCTGCATATAGGAAAACCATCCGATTCCGCCGATACACAGCAGCAGCAACACCAGAGTGATCAACAGACGCCGTTTCATCCGTTATCGTCCTGTTCCGCTTTTTCCCGGTGTATATACCAGATGGCCAGCTGCGTACGATCGCGCAGCTCCAGCTTATCCAGAATAACACTCAGATAATTTCGTATCGTACCCTCTGTAAACTTCAGGATTTCTGCGATTTCCTTATTGGACAGCCCCTGTGCCACCTGCTGAATGATTTTCCACTCCGTATTGCTCAGTGTGGGAAGATCATCCTGACTCTGAAATTTCTCAGTAACCACATTATTCTTCGCCATCTGCGAAAAGATACGAATCGCCTTGCTTGCGACATTGGGATTGAAAATCGCACCACCCTGCAGCACGGTTTTTATCGCATTGGAAAGCTCATCCAGTGATACCCCCTTCAACAGATAGCCGCTGGCTCCGTATTTCAAAGCAGAATATACATATTCATCATCATCAAAGGTTGTCAGAACAATAACCTTCACATCCGGATACACTTCCTTCACAAACTTGGTACAGTGTACCCCATCCATATCCGGCATCCGCATATCCATCAAAATGACATCCGGCTGCTCCCTGCGTATTGCCTCAATGACCTCCTTACCGCTTCCTACGGTGGCAATCACCCTGAATTCTTCTTTTGTACTCAATATAATTTTCAGACTTTCGCGGATCAGCTCCTGATCATCCGCAATCATAATCTTAATCATCAGATACCCTCCCTGATTGGAATTTCTGCAAGGATCACAAACCCGTTGGATCCGTAAAACCGGATATCTCCCTGCAAGAGGGCGATACGCTCCTGCATGTGGTGCAGTCCAAAGTCCGGCTTAATAGTTTCACAGCCGATTCCATCATCCTCGATAATCAGAATCAGCGTATCATTTTCCTTTGCGATGGATATAAATATCTCCTTCGCCTTGCCGTGTCGGACCGCATTCGTCATTCCCTCCTGAATAATGCGGTATATGACCTCTTCCTCGTCCTTATCAAAGGTTAAATGCGGAAGATGACATACAAAATGAATAACGACATCGGTAACCCCCTGGAATTCCTGAATCATTTTATCCAGAGCTTCCTTCAGCGTATAATGCTCCAGTGCATCCGGACGCAGCTTATCCACGGAACGCCGCACATCCTTCAAGCCGTTTCTGGCCGTTTCCGCCAGCATGCTCAGCTGATTCTTTGTTGCGGCCGGATCGATTTCACTCATCAGTACACAGGCATCGATACCTACGGATAAGCCGGTCAGTGTGTGCCCCAGCGTATCATGAATTTCTCTTGCCAGACGGTTTCGTTCTCTGGTCGCTCCCATCTTTTCACGGATGTTGGCATATTCCTTCAGCTGTTCATTCAAATCCTGCAGCTCCTGATTCATCTGTAGAAATTTCTTGCTTTCATTGATTTTCTCCTGCACAAGAAAGATCATGTACAGGATAAACATGATGATGTTCAGGGAAGCCAGCGTGTTATGGATACTGGAAAGCACGGACTGCGTCATGGAGTTATAGCAGGCGAGATAGTCATTGAAGGAGACGATGGCAAAGCGTCCGGACAGAAAATCATAATTCCCGCACAGATAGATGACAATCATCACGGCCAGACAGAGTGCCCGTTCCCGGTTGGTGCTGATATACGTCAACAGATCGGCCATCACAAGAAGCAGAATGCTGTTGGTGGAAAAGCTGAGAGACTGCATGATAATCAGACAGAGACAGGTTTCCAGCAGAAAGCTTCCCGCCAGCTTCCAGGTGGTCAGCTGAATCTGATGCCGCAGCCGCATCACAAACAGAAGTATCGGAAAACAGGCGACCGATGTAATCATGATGCGCAGAGGATTGGAAGGCAGACACGGTAAGGTCGAAAGAAAGGTCCTGGCCTCATACATATCACAGATGCGCAGTGTGGTAATGTACATAATGACACTGATAAACAGAATGATTGTCAGATTGAGAAAGCACATCATCCAGTGAATCGCCTTCAGCTTCTCATCATTGCTCCATTTCATAAACCACATGATTACTGCCACCCTTCCAGAGAGAACTGATCGATATTATTTTCATTGATCAGCGTTACCGGTATTCTGGCCTTACTGCTGTACGGCTTGTTTTCCAGTATTTTATAGACGATCTCCGCCGCATCCTTTCCCATCGTTTTCGGTGACTGGGAAACGGATGCCGTCATGATATGATCCTTGATCAGTGCCTTAGTTTCCGGCGATCCATCCACACCATAGACAAGTACCGACTGCAGACGATCCTTATCCTGCATGGCGGCAAGGGCACCCAGCGCACTGGGGTCGTTCAGTGCCATAACCACATCAAAGGAGATATCCTTATTCAAAAAGGCATCCATTTTCGGCATGGCGATTTCAAGCTGTCCCTCACACTCGATTCGCTCCACAACACGGTACTGCGGCTTATCCTTAATGGTATCGACAAAGCCCTGAATCCGCTGGACAGCAGAATAGGCGGTACTGTGCTGAAGCAATACGATATCCGCCGATTTCTTCCGCTTCATCATATCCTTGGCACACTGCACACCGGCATCGTAATTATCCGACATCAGAGAATACGCGACAAGATCCTCATCAAATACATCCGTATCCACAGTAATGACCGGTATATTCGCTTCCTTGCCTCCTTCAGCTCCTCACTCAAGCCCGTAAAATCCACCGGATTGATAATCAGCGCACTGACACCCTGTTCAATCAGATAGTGAATCTGTTCCTTTTGCTTCTGCAAATCAAGTGCAGGATCCAGAGATATGAGAACATCTCCGTTTGCCTCGACGACATTGCGTACCTCATCATCGATTACATTGAAAAAGGGATTGTTCAGCGTCATATAGGTCGCCCCGATTTTCAGAGGCTTCTTGCTGCGATAGATGAACTGCTCGCTGGTATAGCGGCTCAGAAGTGACAAGCCGGCCACAACAAACATCAGGGCGAACAGAAACATGACAATGGAACGTATACTCACTTTCAGTTTTGACATAAAGACCTCACTTTTTATCAACCATTATTATATCATAAAAAAACAAGCCACTCTCTCTTTTGGCTTGTTCTTTTCTATTTTATCGTATATTTTTTGATAAAATAGGTTGCATATTGACGGAAGCTTTGCATTCGGTATGAGATACTCCGCGCCTGTATTGGTGTTGAAGGGTTTCATGTCTATTCCAGATTCAGGATTTTAGCAGCGGATCAGATTATGAATGGGTTTTCTGCATAGGAATGTTACCAGCAAACATCTGCAGAAGTCATACCGTGCGATTCAAGCAATGTTGTAGATTGGAATTTAAGAAAGACCAATTTCTAAATTCACCACAATACCATAACTGCTTCTGCACTACCACCATGCAGAACCAATATCTTATTGCACGTATATTTTACAAAAGGTTCCCTGTAAATTCAACTTTCAAATGTCATTTGTTTTTTATTACATTTGTCATTTTTCCGCATTCCGCTTTCCCGTAATTTCCTGCACGGTGATGCTCCACACAGCAGTAACGCTCCTTAAATCGCGGATTTCCTGCTCTGCCATGTCCATGCTCTGTGGTATAAAGGTCCTGCAGAGGGCAAGCAGCGCGCGATGCCGTTCCTCTTCATCAACCACCTCCTGCGCAATTCCTCTAATTGTACAGGATGCATAATAAACAGTAAACCCTTCTGCACAGTTCTCCATACGGGCAACGCTGTGCAAACAGACGTTTGGATTTTCGCGCATAGCCCTGATTTTTTCCCCGTCACGGGCGCAGTGAAAGTACAGGGTCTCATCGATACGTGCTACCGATAGTGCAGTGGCATACGGTCTATTCCGGTAGCTCATGGAAAGCACGGAATATGCGCTTTGATCAAAAATGCGCCATGCCTCTTCTCTTGTTGTTTCTCTGTCTGTTCGTCTCATATGTCTCCTTTTTATATAAGTATACCATGAAACACAAGCAAATATATTCAAATATTATTTTTTCTTAAGTTCCTGCTTTTCCCACATCAAAATGATATACTATAGTTATAAAAAGGAAGGTTTTGAACAGGTGATGGTGATGTTTGGAAAACAAAAGGCAAGACTGCACGGATATGAAAGCTATGGCCGAATAATAAAAATCGAGGATGGTTTTTATCTATATCGCGGATTACCCTCCAAATATGTAACTGTGGAATATCACGTTAACCAGCAGCGCTACGAGGTCAGACAGCTGATTTACAGTATCCTTCCTGCTCATGAGAAGAAGCTGAAGCTGCAGGAGCGCCTGCGCATTAAAATCAGTGAGGACAATCCTAAAAATGCCTATGTCAGTGAGTTTGACGAGCCGCAATATAAGCTTTGGTATTATGTGGATAAAGCTAATAAATAATACCTGTTCTCAAATCTGATCAAAGCAAAGAGAAAAGGATGGATGTCATACAGATTCATACAGTATCAACAGCCAATGAAACAGATGCAAACCGGTCGTATGCATCCATACCTTTATCAGTCACTTCAAATTGAAAGAAAGTGCGCTTGCGATTGCTTTTTGTAATTCTCATGAATGCCTTATGTGACAGCAGCTTACAGTAATCTGCTTTTATGATTTCTTTGACAGCGCATATTTTTAAACAGAAGTCCATAAAAAAGTATTCCGTTATAACAGGAAACATCCCTTATACAGAATACTTTTTTTATGTATTTTATTTTTTCTCATCCAGCTTATAGCGCTGTACCCAGCTATCGAATTTTTCCTCCGTTAAGCCATCATCACCGTTTTCCAATAGATTTTCCAGCTTTCCTTCCTTCACATAGTAAAGGGAAGGTGTTTCGTTCATTCCCGGAAAGGTTTTCCGAATCGTATTCAAATCAGATTTCCGCTGTGAGGCAGGTGCTTCATCCAGAACAACATCATACAGTACAACGTTATGATCCAGCAGGTAACCATCCAGCATTTTCTTGAATTCTATACAGTGTGAGCAGGTAGTCTGCGTAAATACAATGGCAAAGCTTTCCTTCTTATCCACCATTTCCTGCATCTTTGCAACGGTGATATTTTCCACCCTTCCCGGCTCATCATCACGTTCATATTTTGAACTGCAGCCTGTCAGAAGCAGCAGTGTACAAGCTGCGATTCCACATAATCTGATAAATTTCTTCATATCCGACCTCCATTTGACTGATGCTATCAGTATAGCGTATTTTCCACAAAATGAAAAGCAGGGCGGCCTTGCAAAATCTGCCAGCTACTGCTCATGTAAAGAACCAATCTGCTGTTCGATCTTTTCCTTCACCATTTCCCGCCTGTCTGCCTTCACCTTATCCAGCAGATACAGCAGCATGCGCTTCAGCTCACCCATGTCAAATTCCTCTTCGAGAAATACATCCATAGCCATATTGCATTCTTCCTCATAGGTACGATCCATATTGGATGTAATCAGTACGAATAATCTTTCCGCAAGTCTTGTATCCATAACAGCTCCTCCGTTTCTTCCCTATCATCATAGCATATTAAGAAATGGATTTCCGTATTCTGCATAATTTTTTCTTCTACACAATGAAATCCTGTGCTATGCTTACAGTAGAAAAGAGGCGGAAGTGTATGATAAAAAAACAACCGGTGAATGCAAAGGGTCAGACAGAGGAGGAATTTTTAAAGGCATATGATGCCGGCCGCTACCCCTGTCCTGCCCTCAGCGTGGACATGCTTATATTTTCTAAATACGAAAACCGGCTGAAGCTGTTATTGATTCGCAGAAAAAATCATCCCTATATACAGCAGTGGGCCTTACCGGGAGGCTTTCTGAATATCGGGGAAGATATTCTGGATGCCGCCTATCGTGAGCTGAAGGAGGAAACCTCCATTGAACGCAATCAGGTGCAGCTATACCAGCTGCATACCTATGGGGCTGTCCACCGCGATCCCCGTATGCGTGTAGTTTCCGTTGCCCACGTTGCGCTGATCAATCAGGATGTAAAGGTTGAGGCAAAGGACGATGCAGATGATGCGGCATGGTTTGAAGTACAGATAAACGATAATACGCTTACCCTGTATCATGCACAGCATCGCATGCAGTACCATATGAAAACAGCGCGCAGCGTAAATCCGGATCAGGAAGCACTGGCATTCGATCATATACAAATGATACTGGATGCGCTGAGCTTCTTGAAGCTTCTACCGGCTGCTTAGAAAGTTATCCCGATACGGGACTGCTGGACAGATGATGCTGAATGACTGCTTTTGTCCTGCTTCTGAATAAGAAAACTATCGGGATATATGCAGAGTTGGCAATTTCGGGTTTTGACCTTGACAAAAACACAAAGCGTTATCGGAGTCCTTATCCGGCTTTGTGCTTTTTCTCATGGAGGGATTCACTGTCTGTGGCATGCTGCTTCAGGTATTTTCTAGCAGAACAGCAGCTGAACACAACACTGCGGATATCTGTTATGTACAGGTTTTTGAAGTTTCCTGTTCTATGCTGCCAAAGCGCTCACGCATATCTCCCCATATCTGTTTGTAAGCTATGTGCTGAGTGACCCTCATGACAGCTTTACCGTCAGTGTTTTACAGACGGCAGCCGCATGCTGAAGGCGAGGCAGTTAACGGATGGGATTCGGCAACAGAATGTCACGTACCTTATGTACCGCCTTTTCATATTCCTCTGTAAAATAGCGAATCGTCAGAATAACAGGTCCGAAGCTGTTGAAATCATCCTCTGTCAAAGACCCTTGTGTATACGCCTGTACAAACGGTGTAAGCTTATTCAGCAGCTTCAGCTTGTCCGCAGCCACAGCCTCACTCATATAATCACGGATTTCCACATCACAATTTGCGAATCGCTTCTGCCACTTTGCAGGAATGGTCATGATAATGTCTCCTCCGATAAATTCAGACCAGTGCAGCTGATGGCGGTAGTAAGCCGTCAGCACTCTGGTTTTATATCCGCGTTCCTGAAATATCCGGTATACCTCTTTACAGATGGCCACACCACACCATGGAAATGCGTCCGGGTGTATGACGATATCCCTGCTCTCCGCATAGGATTTCAGCCAGTCCTCCTGCATTCCCAGCAAGACCGCACATACCGGATTCAGCTCTGCATTGGACAGCCCCTGCGCAGTTCGCCGCTTCATTCCCCGCTCGATCGCCTCAGCTGCCGCGACTGCCTGATCCACGCTGAAGCAAACGGTCGCCATCACACTGATTCCTTTGAAGGTAGCCTCCTCCATCGCCTTGATTCCTTCCTTTGTGGATGGAATTTTCACCTGCATATTCGGACCGCAGCTGTTTACCTCCTCTGCCATGCGTACCATTTTTTCCGTATTGCTGTAGTCATAGATGGATGTCTGAATAGAGAAACGCCCCTGCTTCGGATTCCCCTGTTCCCAAAGCGGAAGCAGAACCCTGCTTCTGCGTTTTCCCATTTCCAGTGTCCAAGCCCATATCATTTCCTGTTCATTATATTCCGGATGCTTTCCCTGCAGCTCACAAAGTACCTTTTCATGCTCACTGACTTCCTCATTGCACAGCATACGGGACACCCAGGTAGGACTTGTCGTGATGCCTGTGATCCCCTGTGTCAGACCATATGCATGATCAGCTGTGTGGAAGGAATCCGTCCATAGCTCCGTCTGTGGATATTTCTCACGCATTTCAATCAGTTTACTCTTCATAATCGGTTTCTCCTTTTTCTTTTTCTAACTGTGCCTACATCATAAAGCATTTTTACACAAATGCAATATGATTCCTGTTTTTTCAGAATAAACAATCAGAAAAGCTTGTTTTCAATAGCAAAGAAAAGAATTTACACAAACATTTACAAAGAAATCCCAACTCCATATGTGAGATTATATTGACGAAAGCCTTTGGCTGCGCTACCATGGAGCTATAGAAATGAGGGAGACTCCATGGCAAAAACAACACAGCAGAGAAGAAATGAAATCTATCGCATCATTGTATCACAGGGAAGCGCACGTGTAAGTGAACTGGCGGAGCAGCTGCAGGTCACAACCGAAACGATTCGCAAGGATCTCAACAGTATGGATGAACAGGGCATCATCATAAAAAATCATGGCGGCGCTGAAATAAAAAACACCTATTATCAGCTGCCGCTGGATGTGAAAATGAGCGAGCATGTATATGAGAAGCAGCTGATTGCACGCAGGGCACTGGATTTCATTCAGGACAACACTGTTCTTTTTCTTGATCCGGGCAGTACGATTTTATATCTGGCAAAATATCTGCGACTACGCAAGGGCTTGACCGTTGTCACGAATTCTCTTGCGATTGCGTCTATGGTATCGGAAACCACACATCAGCTGATGATTGCAGGAGGGCTGCTGCAGAAGCAGGGCAAGGCTGCGATCGGCGGTTTTACAAACAGCATGATTGACGCCATCCATATCGATACCGCCTTCATGGGCTGCGACGGATTTCTTGATTCGTTTGGACCGGCAACCTTTTCCCATGAGGAGATGGAGGTCAAGCAGCATGTGCTGCGGAAGGCACAGCAGAGGATTCTGTTATGCGATTCCTCCAAGTTTCGCAAATCCTCCTCATATACCTTCGCAAGGTGGTCCGATTACGATGTATTGATAACAGATCAGATTACTGAGCAGGAGCAGCATATGGTGAAGGAGGTCAGGCAGCTGATTTGTGTATCAGATGAGGACTATGAATTCCTATGATGCGACTGTAAAGACAGGAACGCTATGTTTATGCTGTGTCTGCCGGGAAGCCTCTCATCCTTTACAGACTGCAAAATAACACGGCGCAAGCACGAAAAATCAAACAAGCAGGCAGACTGTGTATATAAGACCACAGGAAAGCCTGGCGAATTCTATGCTGTTTTATATCGGCATTCATCATAGTGTAATAGCGTAAAAAGACGTTACCTGTTCGCATATCCAATAGCATCCAGAAATCGAAAGGGATGCTTAGTCAAGCAGAACTGCCACCGTATCCTTTAAGGGATTCGCAGAGGTTTTGCGAATCATGTTATGGATATATGTAAACAAACTATCATAGCATTCCATAACAGCCTTACCCTCTACCAGATAATCCACGCCATCGGCACTCATATACAGCTTTTCGGAACAATACAGCGGTGAGACAATGGTGCATTTTCCATACCATAGACAGGACGGCATGCGATTCTCCTTTATCCATTTCATATAATCAGGCAGGCTTCTGCTTTTCAATGCCTCCACCTCCTCCTTGATTTCTTCCGCATCAAAATCATGCATAATCTGTGTCTGTTCCATAAGAAACGAGAGAAAATGCTCCTGAAACACATCCTTTTTGAGGGTAAAGAGAACGCTGTCCTCGAGCTCCTCTGCATCATAAAGCTGCATGTTAAACCATGAATTGAGCATGTCCGTTATCCTGTCCGTATCATATGCACACCCCCATCTGTCCTTTTTTAGCACATAAAGCTCATTCGTCAATCTCAATCTGATAAATTGTCCCATGTCAAGACACTCCTTTCCTGCTCGTGATAATAAAAAAAGGCAAGCACACTGATGGTATCCTCCATCAATGATACTTACCTCTCTAACAATCCATGAACCCCGGTATATTCCGGATTCCGCCAGGTTTCTCACCCTGTAGCCTTCATATCATGCTCAAAGTTATCACGATCACATTCCTAAAATTATTGTATCATATTTTTTAATAATTAAAAGAACTTTTGATACATTCGCACTATTATCTTTTCTTAACAGCATAAAGAATGTGATGGTTATGAAATCGAATGACAGCCGCCAGTATATTCACGCTTTTTCCATATACATTGGCAGATTGAGCCTTCGCCCCTCCTCCATGCAATAAGCCAGCGTTTCAGCATCCGGACAGGCATCCTCCTGTATCGGGTATGCCAGCTCCATGCTTTTATACTTACCTTCCCCCAGTGCATGATATGGTAAAAGCTCTACTCTTTGTACCGCAGAACCCAGTGATGCCACAAACTGCAGTCTTTTCCGCAAATCCCTTCGATCATCATTATATCCCTTCACGATGACCATGCGAATCCACATCGGCTTGTGCATCGCCGCCAGTCTTCCTGCGTTATCAAGAATTCGGCCGTTGTCCGCTCCGGTGATTTTTTTGTGTAATGCCGCATCAAAGGCTTTGATATCATAGAGAAACAAATCGCAGTATTGCGCAGCCCTTTCCATATGCTCCCATGCCACATCACCAGCGGTATCCACACATGTTGCTATGTGCTTCTGCTTCAGCAGACAGAGTGTATCCGCCAAAGCCTCAGCCTGTAACAGCGGCTCCCCGCCGCTGAACGTCACGCCGCCTCCGGACTCCTCATAATATGTGAAATCCTTTTCCAGCTGCTTTACAAGCTGTTGGCACTCCACCTGCATACCAACCTGTTCAAGGGCATCAAAGGGACATACCTCCTCCAGCTCCCCTGCCATATGCTGTGCACAGGGATGCATGTGAATAGCACCGTCCTCCATGTATACAGCTGCTGGATACGCATGCACACAGCTTTGACAGCCGCGGCACAGAGATGAAAAATGGAGCAGCTTATTGTACGGCAGCATCAGCTCCGGATTGGAGCACCATGCACAGCGCAGATTGCAGCCAATCAGAAACACGGTGGACCGTATTCCAGGGCCGTCCTTTGTGGAATAGCGCTGTATGGTCGACAGGTGAATGGCTACCATGTATTCTCCGTACGTGCGATAATGGCTTCCTGTGCTTCCGGCATCAGGGAAACAAACTGAGCACAGTAACCGGCAACACGCACAATCAGATCCGTATAATCCTGCGGATGCTCCTGCGCCAGACGCAGCGTTGCACTGTCTATGACATTGAACTGATTATGGTAGATGTGCTTTTTCGCAGATGCCATCAGAAAGTCGACAAACTTATCGAGATTTTCCTCTCCTGCCAGCGCACCGCTGGAGAAACGCATATTCAGCAGCTGTCCTGCCGCCACCTGCTCATTTGGCAGCTTGGCAACCGAATTGATAACCGCAGTAGGACCGTTTGTATCTGTCCCCTGTGTTGGAGAACAGCCCTCGTTTAACGGTGTTCCCGCAAACCGCCCGTCCGGTGTTGCGCCGACGACAAAGCCGTTTGGTACATAGGAGGTGATGTTGCTGGTCGACATCGTATAGCAGCTTACTGCAGGTCCCTGCTGATAACGCTGTGTACGATACTGCGGAAGCAGCTTCAGGTAGGAATCAAAAACATCCTTAACAATTTCATCCACCGCATCATCATCATTTCCAAACTTGGCTACATGACGTATTTTTTTATGGATTCTAGCAGATTCCAGAGACTGCCAGTTATCCTGCATAGCAGTCATCAGCTCTTCCCAGGTTACCGACTGCTCTTCAAACACCAGCTTCTTTATTGCGTATAATGCGTTTCCGACAACGCACGGTCCGATATTGGACTGTGAAATCACATCGTAGCGGCAGCCACCCTCCTTCAGGGTTTTCCCCAGCTTCATGGAGTCCTGTATAAAACAGCTTGCGAATGGATCAGCATCATATTTTACCAGAGAATCATCACAGATTGCATCGCATTCCACCGATATATCAGAATAGAATTTCAGCAGCTTTTCCCAACCCTGCCACAATTCCTCATAGCTTTCAAACGTAACAGCATCCCCGCCTTGTCCATTGACCGACAGCATTTGGATGCCGCTTGCAGGATCCACACCGTTATGCAGCAGAATCTCCAAAACCTTGCCCCAGTTTACATAGGTCATCCCGGTAGCCCGATGTCCGTATTTCCCCGGAACTCCGGTTTCCACACAGCCGATCGGACAATAATCCAGCGCATCCTTCTTCGGTATTGCCAAATCCTCGATTCCCTTTGCGGCAACCTCGTCATTGAACATGCTCGGCATGCCGCATCCGGTGCGAATCAGCAAGGCAGCCGCCTTCAGAAACTGCCTCGGTGTTTCCAAATGATAACGGACAGAGAAATTCGGTTCCGCTAAGGATGTCAGATGCATCGCCTCAATACATAGATAGGAAAGCTCATTGGTGCCGTCGCTTCCCTGCGGTGTTTTCCCGCCGACGACCAGATTGGAATAAAGCGGATAGCCCTGTGAGTATTTTGTATGACCGTAGGGACGCACCTTGTTACAGGAGGAATTCATAATGAACATATGCGTGATGATTTCCAGTGCCTGATCCTTTGTCAGCACACCCCGCTCTACATCCTGTTCATACAGCTTTCGCATGTACTGGTCAAAACGGCCGTAACAGAAGGAATGCCCGTTGCTTTCGATCATCTGCAGAACATGCACCATATAGCACACCTCTACTCCTTCATAAAAGCTTCTGGCCCCCTGTTCCATCATGGTCCCGGCCATATGTGCTATAACTCGCAGCTCCTGTCTTCTCTTTTCATCCTGCTCATGCTCCGCCATTTCCTCCGCCAGCTTGGCAAAGCGCTGAAAGAACAGCAGAGCCCCTTCCAGTGAAATGATAACCGCCTGATAGTAATTACGCTGTGCATCCTGCAAGTCAGTATTTGTCAGGGCATGCTTCGCCTCATCGATGATCGAACGAAACCCTCTTTGCAACAGCATTTCATGATCCGGAACAATATGACCGTCTCCGGACATGGAGATGCCACCGCGGTGTAAAACTCCCTGCTTCTCTGCAAGACGGATATTCTCACTGAGATGTGCATTGACCTCATCCTCATGGGTATGCTGTAGCCAGTATGGTGCTATGCGTTTCAAATCCTGTTTTACTTCCTCGCTGATCTGAAACACATCACCACTTCGCTGATCGAAGGCTTCCAGCTCGTCAATGACCCACTGTATGGAATATTCCGGAAATATCGGAGCCGCGAAGTTTGCGGACGCCTGATTACCGAATATCAGGGAATGGGGCTGGATATAGATATCCATATGGGCAAGGGTGTGGGCGAAGGCCTTTGCCTTGCGAATGATATACGGTTCTCCTTCACTTTCCTGAAAGGATTGTGTATACAGAAGAGCACGCTGCGAGCATATACTGGCAGTGCGTTTCTCCATCACATGGCGAAGAGAATCGATGCGCTTCCAGTCAACGCCGGATGCTGCAGGTGTATAAAATAGAAAATCTTTCATAAGCGCCCTCCTCATAGCGATGCGCCTGCTTCTGGTATGGATCGTCTGCGTGTGCCTGCTGATTGCAGCATCATGACACCCGCAAACCGTCCATCCATAAATTCATGCAGGCTGCGTCAAAGAATCCAGCTGTGCTTTGATTCTTTCTATGCATATTATAATGGGATTCCACCCGGGACGCAAGCCATTTGCGCTCATATTATTTTGTTTATGCATATTTTTGTGTGTTTAATCGTGCATTATCATACATTTTCAATCATCAAGCTGCTTTTTAGCCAATATGTCCTGAAACCAGTAAGCCGATTTCTTCGGAATCCGCTTTCCTGTTTCTATATCCAGCTCCAGCAGACCGTATCGGTTTTTAAACGCATTGATGGCGGACACATTATCAATATAGGACCAGACGAGATACCCATGACAGTGACAGCCTGCTTCCCTTGCTTTCAGCGCATACCGCAGATGTTCAGAAAGGAAGTCGATTCGATAATCATCGTCAATGCTACCCTGCTCGTTTCGGTAGCGCTCCTCATGTGCAATACCGATACCGTTTTCACTGATCAGCCAGTCCGGATTGCCATATTCATTTTTCAGGCGCATTCCAATATCATAGACAGCCTGTTCGTAAACCTCCCAGCCGCGGTCCGCATTGAATTTGCGATCCTCCTTGATCCATGGCTCGTAAAACTGCTTTGGATGAAAGGGGCCGGAATACGGATGACTGCGCGACTGCACGCGTATCGGAAAATAATAATCAATACCGAGCATAGCAATACGATGTGCTCGGATATGCTGCAAATCCTCTTCCGTATAGGTGAACATACAGTCATGCAGCTCAAGCTGATGCAGCAGCTCCGCTGGAAACTCTCCCTTCAGGTACGGGTCCAGATACAGACGCACATGAAACAAGTCGGCATACCATGCGGCTGTTACATCCTGAATCTCTCCGCTTTTCGCATAGACCGGCGTCATGTGCACCATAGCCCCCATGCGGCATCCATAGGAGCGATACTGCTCTATGCATGCGACTGCATACGAGGTTGCCAGTATCTTATGAAAATGTGCCTGGTAAGCGGTTTTCGGATCATGAGTGAACGGATACCATATGGCATCCATATATCCGTTGTCTATTGGTATGTTTGGTTCTGTAAAGGCGAACCACCAGGTTACCTGATCCGCAAAACGCCGCAGCACCTCTTTCACATAGATGATGTAGCAGTCCAGCGTTTCTCTGCCTGCCCAGCCGTTAAAGCGTTCGATAAGCACTGCCGGAAGGTCCCAGTGCTCAAGGGAAATCAGCGGCTCCATTCCCTCCTTCCGAATGGTTTTGATCACATCAAGATAATATGCAGCTGCCTCCTCATCCACGATGCCGGCTATCGGATCCTTCATAAACCGCGCCCATTGTATGGTAAAGCGAAAGGCTTTCATATGAAGAGATGCCATGGTATGAATATCCTCTTTGTAGCGGTGATAGAAATCAGCCGCCTTTTCCGGTCCGATTCCATTATGCCATTTTTCCGGTGCTGATGCATAGAACAGCTCTGCCCAGCTTTTCTGCTCTTTGCTTTTTCCTGCCACCCCTTCGATCTGCCATGCACTGCTGCTTGTTCCGATTAAAAAATCTTCAGGTATCGTCCTTATCATAAAACCCCTCTTTTCTTTATACTCTTATGATAAATCAGGAAGAGCAAACAGGAAAGCGTTTTCTTACTATTTCGTCTTGGTATTCATAAAAATTACGCATTTACATATCCTATACGCTGTAGTGAATTTAAAGCAGATGTCTTCCAATACGTAAAAACACTATCCAATATCTCATACTGCACTTTTTCTCGATAGCTTCTATAAGTGCATTTGATGCGGAATCCAGTGACAATCAGCTAAGATAAAGCAAACCTATCTCCTTATTCAAAAGAGACAGGTTTGCCTTATCACCATCAAAATAGAACCATATAATTTCATATATCTGATTCACTGTATAAGTTTACCGCATTTTTAACAAAAGCAGCAGACTGCCCGTATGTTGACAGCATATGATAGCTTCGTTTCTTTCTTACTTTAGGGTGTTTGCAAAAGGGAGACTTCAACTTCTATTGATAACTACAATCGTATGGAAGTCTCCCTATGTTAAGTTTACCTGCAATCGAGAAAGAGCCTATTACTTTCTTTTAATGCTGTATAGATTTCAGTAATTCTGCTCGAATAGCTGTTTAAGAATTTAAGAGCAAACTTTTTAGCGCTCCTCAAGAACATCCTTTTTCAATACCTTCAGCAGCAGTGCTGTGATGACAGAGCCGACAAGTATTGCAACAACAAACCAAAGTTGATTTTCTACGACCGGAAGTACAATGAATCCGCCATGCGGTACCGGGCATGCCACATTTCCAAAGGCCCCGATCAATGCCCCGACGATATTTCCGATAATACATGCAGGATACACAGCCTTCGGATCTTTGATAGCATACGGAATTGCTCCCTCTGTTATCCCCAGACATCCCATAATACCTACAGCTTTCGCATTATCACGTTCTTCCTCACTATATTTTTTCTTAGCAATAATCGTGGATAAAAAGATTCCAATCGGAGGAACAGCTACCAGAATTCTGAATATTCCATTAGGCTCCATGATCCCTTCATTGATCATAGAAAGTGTAAACATGGAGACAGCTTTTGTCACAGGTCCTCCAAAATCAATTTCACTAAAGAACCCCATAAACACTGCCAGCACAGCTTTTCCACTGCCGTTCAAAGTCACCATCAAATCTGACAGCGCCTGCATCAGAAAGGAAATCGGATATCCTATTATAAAATAATAAGCAAGGCCTAGTACAAGGACAGTTGAGATTGGAATGACCAAAATAGGCATGATGGAGCGAATCGTTTTCCCTACCTTTAATCCCTTCATCCATTTCGCCATATAGCCCGCAAGCAGACCTAAGATAAGTGCTCCCAGAAATCCTGCCTTAACCTCAACACCATTGATCATGATAGCATTGTTTGCAATATAACCTAAAATGAATCCCGGTGTAAGACCCGGTTTCCCGGCTACAGAATATGAAATATAGGCAGCGAATACAGGGATCATCATCGCCATTCCTGCTTTTCCCAGCTGATTCAAATAGGTCAGCAACGGCCCATTAGGAACAAGTCCTGTTTCCGTCTGCGTTGCACCCAATAAGGAAACTGCCAGGATCACACCACCGGCAACGACAACCGGCATCATAAAGGATACGCCACTTAACAAATGCTTTTGAATATCTTTCCAAATCGTTTTCATAATTATCAATTTCCTTCTACGAGTGCAACCGCTCTATCTACCAGCTTTTCCACATGCGAAATTGCTTCATCCACATCAGTATGTAATACACGCTTATTCTCAAATCGTTCCTCCCCCTCAATAACGACACTGACTGCCAGAATTACAACATCAGCTTGAGCTACATCCTCTTCACTTAGTTCATTTTCTATCCCCAAACCGCCCTGTGTTTCGATTTTCACATCAAAGCCTCTTTTTCTGCATTCCTTTTCCAGACACTCCTGTGCCATATATGTATGTGCAATCCCTGTTGGGCATGCTGTTATTCCTATAATTTTCATGTGTTTTCCTCCATCACTTTCTCATTAATTTCATGTAACATAACGAATACCTCGTGTTCATTATCCGCATTCCGCAATCGTTCCCTGAAGCTGCTATCCATCAATTTTTTACTGATTTCCGAAAGAAACCGGAGATGCAGGTTATTCTCATTTTTTTCAGGCACGGCAATCAGAAATATCAAATCCACCTCATTATTGTTTCTCGTATCCCAGATAAATTCATGCTTTGTTTTCATGAAGGATACAAATGGTTCTCTGACGCTGCTGCTCCGGCCATGCGGTATAGCTACTTTAAAGCCTACAGATGTGGGTAATATGTGTTCTCTTTCCTGAACACTTTTTAAAAACAGGTTTTTATCGCTTAATAATCCAACAGTATCTGCCATATCTGCAATATATGTGATAACTGTTTCACGATCACGGATATCTTTGTTTAAATATAAAAGATTTTCTCTAATCAAATCGGCTTCCTCCAAATATATATTTTATAACAGCCTTCTTATTCTTCATGGAAGACAGCTTTTCTATCATTTCCTTTGTTTTGATAAGTGAAAAGGCTTCTTCCAAAATAACCTTTGTTTTTGCTGTATCCTCGCTGTTCAATGCGAAAAATACAATCACCTTCACACGGTATTTAGACCATTTCACCGGCTCCTTATTGATCCATAAAGCCAATTGTGTTTTTCGTACAGTGGAAACTGCGCCATGAGGTATTGCACCTCCAACCGCGATATCCGTTCCTCCTTTCTGCTCTCTTTCCCATACACTGGTTTCAAAATGCGCATCTACACAGCCTTCTTTATTCAGGCCCATACAGACCTGATGAATAATTTCATCCTTTGTTATTTTCCCATCATTAATATAAATATTTTTCTCATGCAAATACTGTGGGATTTCAATAAAGCGTACATCCGCTTCCTTGGGTATTGATAACTTTTTCTTATATAGCTCTTCAATCCTCTGTATATCAGAATCATTGATCAGCATTGAAACAACTACAACCGGTTTATCAAGGCTTTTCAAAGGTATGGTTGACACTATAAAATCGATACTCCTTAATTCAAATGAGTTGATCGTATCAATCGATGCCGCTTCAATTATGTCTAAAGGCGGCAGGACACTTCGTATCCTGTTGGCAATCAATTCCGAAGTTGTTATCCCGTTTGGACACACAACCAAAATACGCTTACTCTTTTTTTTCTTCTCCAATGCATTCTGGAAATGAAGCATAAGAAAGCCAACCTCATCCTCAGTAAGCGTGACCCCAAGCGTTGTCCTTATAGAGTCCATAATCATCCAGGTCAAATCAAACATCAAATGATATTGCTGCTTAATTTCAAATAACATCGGGTTAGTGATATAAATTCGATTTTTCAACCGATATATCATCGGTTCCAGATGCAGACAGAGATTGTAAAACAAATCCTGATCCTGCGTTAAATCAACATCGACGCAGTTTGACATTCTTTCAATTAAATTCTCAACTATATGCTTAAATGGATTTCCCCGTCTATGTAAAGAGCTGTTGAGCATAATCCGATTTGCACTCAAATACATAGAAAGGAAATATATATCGCCATCCTCATAAGTGATGTTTAAATCCTTCTTCAGAATACGAAGTAAATCATCACCAATCAGATAATACATCATCGCCATTATCTGATCGCTGTAAAATGCATTATGGATAATTTTGTGATGGTATCCTTTTCTCAAGCGATGACATAATACAATCATGACATTGAACAGATTGATTAAATAATGCTGTGCAGCAATATATATGTTGAAATCATCCAGCGCCTGAATTGTTGTGTAGCATGCTGTTATAATATCTGTATCATAGAATTCCTTAAACAATGCCAGCATTGCATCATCCGTGAATGTCAGATTTTCCGATGCTATCAGATATTCATTAAATGAGATTAACGCCTTTTGCCATTCTATTTCTGTCCCCGTCAGCCTGGTACCGTTTTCATCTCCGATCAGTGACACTGTCGCATCATTTAAAATATGCTCTTTTATGTAATGGATATCTGCAATAATCGAGCTTACCCCCACCATATAACACGCAGAGGCTGATTGAAAGGTGATTCTATTTTCATAAAACAGTAGTTCTTTCATAAGCTGCTTTCTACGCTGCTCCGGCCGATATTTATCCATATGCTCTACAAAGCGGGCCTCTTTTCTGTTTTTCAGCTTTAATCCGGCACTAGGCTTTTTTTCAAATTCTATTCCCTGATTTTCCAGCTGCGCAATATCATTATGTATTGTTCGCTTTGATACAGTAAAAGTATCAGCAAGACTTTGAACAGTCATATAATTTTCGCTGTATGTTAATATTTCCAGTAGCTTTTTTTGTCTTTGCGCAGCCTTCAAGTGAATCTCTCCTATCTATAATAATTCTTTTTCGAATACTTCTAAAGATTTCAACATATGATCCTTTCGCATTTTCTGAATATCTTCCTTCTCAAAAAGACCGCCTGCCGTTCCTACATAAGTATAACCTGATTGTAAAGCTTTTTTCACATTTCCTGCCTGAATACCTCCGACCGCCATGAGAGGAAGCTCTCCCATTGGTTCACAGAGCTTTTTTGCATAATCAAAGCCTACTTCATTCGCTGGAAATACCTTTACGATATCAGCTCCCATTTCCAAAGATTCTGCGATTTCGGATGGTGTAAAAGCCCCGGGAACTGCAATCACATTGTGCTGCTTGCAATAATCGAGCATCTTCTGATTCATTTTTCTCGGAGATAAAACAAAGACTGCCCCTGCTGCAATCGCCTGAACCAGCTCATCATATGTCTGAACGGTTCCAGCGCCAATATGCAATCTCCCTTGAAACTCATCAGCAATCTTTTTGATGATTTCATATGCATTGCTGGTATTTAAAGTAATCTCCATGTTTTTCACATAGCTGCTGTTAATCAGAACTTCAGCAACACAGCGTACCTGCTCATAGGTATACCCTCTTAAAATCATCGTCACTTTCGATAATTCCATATCAAATCCTCCTTTACAGGAAAATAGTATCACGCATTCACACCCTCGAAAATGCCTTTTTTCTGCAACAATATTGTTGCAATTCTATTTACTGCTCCCGTATTTTATGCAAGCAATCGCATATAGAATAGTAGTGGGACACATTCATCACCTTTACCGTGATATAAGAAACTACAGGTCATACTGATCAAATTATCAGCATTTCTCCTTAAGGAAAAAAGCAAAAAAAACCAGTGCCTTTCACTATTTGCGAAAATGCTTCCGGTTTTTTTATACAATATCCATATATTGCTTATTCCACAAATTTCATATTCTCTGGCAGGTTTTCCACAGTCTCATCCAGCCTATTGCAGAATATCTGTTCAAAGGCATCCGCATTTGTGAATTTGCAGAAGCCCTTTACAAACAGCTTGCTGTCATCGATCAGCAGATAGCTGTGATTGCTGTTTTTCATCGCAATTTCCTTCAGTTCCCTGGTTCCCATTTCCGCAGTATAGCATTGCCCGCTGATAGGGTCCATGCCTGCACAGCCGATAAAGGCTCTGTCGAAATTATACAGACCAAGCATATTCTGCGCCATCGGTCCCTCACTCATGTGATATTTCGCATTGAAATCTCCACCGATGATGATGATTTGTGCAACCGGATCGTGCAGCCGCTGTACAATCAGCTGGTTATGCGTCACGATTTTGATGGGACGGCTTTGCAGATAGTCAATCATGGCAACGATACTGGTTCCTCCATCCAGAAAGACACATTCACCATCCTCAACAAGCTCACTGGCACTGCGGCAGATTCTGGATTTTCTGTCAAAATTGATCAGCATACGATCCTGCATCAGCAGCTCTCTGGATTCCGTCAGAATCTGATTCAGGCTTTCTCTGACAGCACCGCCGTGCACTCTTCGCACCTTTCCTTCCTGCTCCAGCTCCATCAGATCGCGTCGAATCGTGGTCTCACTGATGTTAAGCTGCTTTGCGACATCCCGTACATGGATGGTTCCTTCTCTTTCCACCTTCTGCAGCAGATATAATTTACGCTCTGTAGACAGCATACAATCACCTCATTTATGTTAACAGTATAGCATACGCAGGACAAAAAGTCCGCAATATGATGTAACAAAGGTTAGACAAATCAGAAAGAAGAAAGAGCATTCCTGACAGCAGGGCTTCGTTATGGCTATGGTTATCTCTGACAGCTTTCCCTGTTTTTATACCCTTACGGATGTTCAATGGAAACACATCAACACCTGTTTCATCCGCCATGGAAATTCACAACAGCATACAGACACCCTGCATGAAACTGAATATGCCTGTCACTATCTAGGACTTCATCTATTAACCGTTATGGCTTTATATATATGTATATAGCTTACAGAAATACAAGTCTCTCTGGGATATCGTCAATACATATTTATGCAGACAGCATAGCTTATACTGTATCAGAAAGTGAGGTGAGCAGTATTATTATGATGATTATGCCTGCATGGACAATTGCTGTGCAGAGCAGGCGCCATCCTGCAGCAGTGCTGAAAGCTGCTGTTGTGAGGGACCACAGGGTCCGCGAGGATATCGTGGAGCTACCGGACCAACGGGTGCCACAGGATCAAGTGGAGCAACAGGCGCTACCGGTCCCACAGGACCTGCCGGGTCTTCGGAAACCGTTTGCTGTGACTGTAAGGAGCAGATAAGAAATATCCTCCAGCAGATCATTACGCTTTATCCGAATCAGGATTTATTTATTACGCTGGAAAGCGGAGATGCCGCTGTCGGACGTGCAGGCGCACTGCTATTGGGACCGAATGGACGTACCGGCGTATTCGAGGTTATAAACTCTCAAAATACTTCCCAGTATCTATCAATCTGCAGTATTGATACGATTCAGATCAATGATGCCGTGTACAATGACGCCATTGTATATTTACCAGAGCCGGTGCCTGCCTTGACGGATTGCTGTGCTGATTGTGATGCTGTTATCCGTTCTCTACTCCCGGTAGGAAGAGAAAATGTCTATATCACTACCAACACACAGACGCCTTCCATTGGAACGGTTATAAGAAATGAATATGGTATGATTGTTCTTGCCAATCAGACAAACAGGAATATCACCTTTGTTTCAAGCTGCAGTATAGATTTATTTATCCTGTAAAGGGATGCGCGGAGGTTAGGACATCTCCGCTTTTTTCTGCCTCCATAGCAAGCCGGCGGAGGTATTGCCATAAAGATGCCTGGAAGCAGGTGAATCTTCCCTGTGTTATGTAAAGAAATTGCAACGGATATGGGAGAATGTAAATACAGGATTTGTTTGTTCCCCATATACTGGAACGTATTAGAAAATGAGGTGAAAGCTATGCACTATGATGAATACGATGACAGCTGCTGTGATCCATGCAGTATGCCCTCCTGTCATCCATATGACTGTACACCGTGCTGCTGTCCGGGGCCGCGCGGTTTTCAAGGTCCGACCGGGGCAACAGGACCTATTGGAAATACGGGGCCGACAGGAAATACAGGTGCCACAGGTCCAACCGGGACTTCTGTTATCACGAATGCACTCTCAGCACTGAATATTTCCGCTGCTACCGTTTCGGTAACATCCGATGGGACGAATATTCCTCTGCCTGTTCAGCCCTATATAAACGGATTTACGGCAAATGCTTCGAATACGCAGTTCACAGTTAATCAAACAGGTACCTATTTCATATCCTATGTTATCAAAATGACATCCGGATTGCCAATGTCATCAAGAGTAACACGGAATGATACGCCGATATTAAATTCTATCAGTACGTCCTCAACATCCTCAAATGAATATAGTGTATCATTTATGCAGTCTTTAACAGCAGGGGATGTTTTATCATTACAAATTTACGGAGTAAATGGTACGGTTACCCTGCAATCCGGCACCGGAGCATCATTAAATATTGTTAGAATAGCCTGATGTATAGAAACAAGATTCTGACATTTTTATCACAATACCTGAATATTTGCATTCTATTAACTGATATCCTCTGGTCCTGCAATACCATTCACATCATGTGACTGGTATTGTTTTTACGAGGGGATACCCCAAAGGAGTATCCGATGAAAAGTCTGAAGACGCTATCCTTTCGTTCTATGTAGGATGTACTTCAGACAGATTAGAAAAAGGAGTGCTTTTTTTGCTTTGGGATATGTATTTATATAAAATCCGGGACTTTAACACGACACGAATTTTTATCTTACATATACTGTACTGTTTTAGAAAGTGAGGTGAGCAATATGCATTACGATGATTATAATTACCATGATGACTGCTATGGCGAGGATGCTTCACCCTGCAGCTGTGACTGTAACAGCTGTTGCCAGGGACCGCGGGGACCACGCGGATTTCGGGGAGCAACCGGACCGACGGGTTCAACAGGGGCTACCGGGGCGACTGGACCGGGTGTAGGCGCTACCGGGCCTACTGGAGCTACCGGGGCGACCGGAAATACAGGACCGGCAGGATTACGCGGAAATACCGGACCGACAGGAAGCACAGGAGCTACCGGAAACACGGGAGCTACGGGCATGACACCTGTGATTACCGTTGCGGGAACCATTACCGGAGATCCGGGAACACAGGCCAGTGTCACTGAGACATTTACACCTTCCGGCGCTTCATTGCTGTTCACTATACCGGCAGGACCAACGGGTCCGACCGGAAGCACAGGCTCAACCGGAGCTACTGGAAATACCGGACCCATCGGGCCAGCAGGCGCTACGGGGGCGACTGGTGCCAGCGGCATAACAGGAGCTACTGGAAATACCGGAGCGAACGGTGTAACCGGACCAACAGGACCTATGGGTAACACCGGAGCCAACGGCGTTAGCGGACCAACAGGCAATACCGGGGCGACAGGACCGACCGGTGCGACGGGAAGCACGGGGCCTACCGGACCAACGGGACCTGCCGGGGCTACCGGTATTACCGGAGCAGCTGGTGGAATCGGTCCTATCGGACCGACCGGGTCAACAGGCAGTACCGGAGCTACCGGAGGAATTGGACCAACCGGAAGCACAGGGGTAACAGGACCGACCGGGGCTACCGGAAACACTGGAGCTGACGGCGTAACAGGACCGACCGGAGCAACGGGAAATACCGGAGCCGATGGTGCTGCCGGGCCTACCGGACCGACTGGTGCTACAGGAAATACCGGTTTAACAGGTGCTACGGGACCGACCGGGGCTATGGGAAACACCGGGGCTGACGGTGCTACGGGACCAACTGGTGCCACGGGAAATACCGGACCGGATGGTGCTGCCGGGCCTACCGGACCGACAGGCGCTACGGGAAGTACCGGTTTGACCGGAGCAACGGGACCGACAGGAGCAACCGGAAACACCGGGGCTGATGGTGCCACAGGACCGACCGGAGCCACTGGTGCTACGGGAGCTGATGGCGCAATCGGTGTCACTGGAGCAACCGGAGCTACCGGTCTGGCAGGAAGCTCTGCAATCATTCCTTACAGCTCCGGTATTCCGCTATCACTAACAACGATTGCAGGCGGACTTGTTGGTACACCGGGCTTTGTCGGCTTCGGCAGCTCTGCGCCAGGTGTCAGCATTGTAGGTGGTGTTATTGACCTGACCAATGCAGCCGGAACGCTGACAAACTTTGCATTTTCCATGCCAAGAGCAGGTACCATAACTTCCATTTCTGCTTTTTTCTCAACCACTGCCGCTTTGTCGCTGGTTGGCTCCACTGTAACAATCACAGCAACACTTTATCAGTCTACAGCACCAAACAATTCCTTCACAGCTGTCCCAGGAGCAGTTGTGACACTTGCTCCGGCAATAACCGGAGTAATCGCTATCGGAACAATATCCTCCGGTACAACAACAGGTCTATCGATTGCAGTTACAAACCAGACCAGACTGCTGCTTGTATTCACTGCTACTGCTGCCGGATTGAGCCTTGTCAACACAGTTGCCGGCTATGCCAGCGCAGGAATCGCTATATCCTGATAGACAAATGCACATCCGCATCGTTTTTCTTTCATAAAACCGGACAATCAGTTAACAGCTGATTGCCGGATACTTAAAAAAATCATGTCTTTTCATCGGAACCGGGACAATACCATTCCCCATTTTTAAGCTCAGCCATATACTAAAATGAATTAACATAAATGAGGTGAACGATATGCATTATGATGACTATGATTTTGATGACAAAAACTGCTGCAATGAATGCAGTTCTTCATCCTGTGACCAGGGTGACTATGATGTATGCTGCTGTCCTGGACCGCGGGGGCCGCGGGGATTCAGAGGTCCGGCAGGGGAAGCAGGTGCCACTAGTGCTACAGGAGCTACCGGAAATACAGGTCTCACCGGCGCTACGGGCGCTACCGGATTATCTGAGACGATAACCATTCGTTCCACAACAACAGCTGACCCGGGAACACCGGCACAGGTACATGACAGCGGGGGACCAAATCATGTACTGGATTTCGTTATTCCCCGCGGTGATACCGGAGTTACAGGGGCTACGGGACCGACAGGACCCGGCGTTGGAGCTACCGGGCCGACAGGCGCAACTGGTGCTACTGGAAATACAGGGGCAACAGGCCCTATCGGAGCTACAGGACCAACTGGGGCAAACGGAAATACCGGACCGACGGGTGCCATTGGCGCTACGGGTGAAAATGGAGCAACTGGGCCTACCGGACCTGCCGGACCGACAGGGGCTACCGGAAGTACAGGCGCTGCCGGAGCAACCGGTGTAACTGGTCCTACCGGAGATATCGGACCGACAGGGCCGACGGGAGCTACCGGTAGTACAGGCGCTGCCGGGGCAACCGGTGTAACTGGTGCTACCGGAGATATTGGGCCGACAGGACCGACGGGAGCCACGGGACCAACTGGGGCTCCCGGAAATACAGGTGCTACAGGTACCACTGGTGTTACAGGGGCCGATGGTGCCATCGGACCGACAGGTCCTATTGGCGATCCAGGCCCACAGGGGGAACCAGGGCCGCAGGGAGAACCCGGACCACAGGGTGAACAAGGACCGCAGGGTGAAACAGGAGCTACACCGATTGTAAGAGTTGGAAGTACGACAACCTCCGAACCAGGTACTCCTGCCGATGTGTCCTACGTTGAAACACCGGACGGCATTGAGCTGAATTTCATCATCCCGCGCGGGGATACTGGACCAGGCGGTGGCGGAGGAGGTCTACTTGCCTATGGTGGTAAGTATAATGATTCCGCCCAGACACTGAATTTGTTAATCGGTGCTGAGCAGCAGCTGCCTCTTCCTGTGGATATGCCTGCTTCCAATGTTGACCTTGCTCCTGTGAATGCATTAACCATAGTTACCAGCGGTGTCTATGAAATCAACTATATGTTCAACGCTTCCGCTTCACTGGGAGCTGCCGTTACCCTTGCTGTACGACGCAACGGTGCAGCCATACCGAGTACGGAAGAACGCCATCTGCTGGCAATCGCAACAGAGTCCATCTATTCCGGCAGTGTGATTGAAACCTTATCAGCCGGTGATATAATCGATATGGCAGTCAGTGCGGCTATCGCCTTAACGCTGACCCTGAGTACAGGCGTTACCGTCACACTGAGTGTGAAGCGTCTGGATGATGCTTTGGCAAACTAGCAGCACTGTCTTAAAGAAAAACACCTCCCTTCTGCTTACATGCAGCTATGAACGGGAAGTGTTTTTTCTTATACATGCTTTTCAAAGGAACGGGCAAGGCGGTAGCATGCAATGGAAAACAGAAAATAACCAAGGATGGAAAACAATAGATTCCACATTCCGGAAACAGATGTCATACAGCTTTCATTATACAGCAGCGGATACAGACTCACCGCATCCAGAACATGAATACCGGCGGCAGACAGTAGCAGTGGAAACAAAAAAATCAACAATGCCGATAACAGCGTAAACAGCTGCTGACGGACACGGACAGAAACCATAAAGCAGAACATGATAATCGGAAGCAGGGCACACATTCGAAGGATTGCCGCCATTATCATAAAGCCTGCAATATGGATACCGGCTGGCAGCTGTGCAAACTCCTGCAGGGACGTAATCGACGCTGTAATGCATGGAAATCCATAGGTTTTTGCATGAAGGAGCAGCTGTGGAAGACGCGCCATGATAAACAGGGCAGTACCGCATAGTAATGCAAGTATCAGCTTTCTGTTTACCAGCGCCTTTTTTGCATGCACGCATGTCTGTAACAAAATCTGCCGTTTATTGCGATATTCAATGCATTGAAGATTCGCTATACTCAGCAGAAACAGGAAGAGAAAGATCAGTGTACTCCAGCGATCAGATACAAAAAACTGTCGCCGATAGCCAAAGGGAGCTACAAACTGACGTGAGGAATCCTGCTTTACATATTCATATTCCTGCAGCACCTCCTGAAAGGTTTCCTCCTTTAACAGCATGTTGGAAATCGGCTCCACCTGACGGCGATACTGCGCCATACTGATTTCTTTTTGATCAAGACGCTGTTGCAGACGTGCCTCCTGTTTGTGCAAATCCTCATAATAGGTCTTTTCCTTCTGAAGAAACTGCTCCTTTTCTTTGGTCAGCTCCCCCTGCAGCGTTTGCATATAAGAGGACCACAACCGTTCCTTTTCACTTGTATACAGCTGCGTATGCGAATAGCTGTACAGCTGAAATCCGGCAAAAGCCAGCAGGACGAGCGCTATTTTCTGTACCCAGAAAAGCTTATAGCACTCCTGTACCCATAAACTGCAGGTGACGGGCATATGTATACGCTGTATCCATGCCGGAAGCTGACAGCTGCGACCAGAGCGCTCCACCATGATATGCAGCAGCACGAACAATAGTACAGCCGTAATGAAAAGCAGGCTGCCGTAAAGCAATGTTAGGGATACAGGCTGTTGAAACACATTGAAATTCACATAGCCCTGTAACAGCTCAATCACCTGAAACAGGCGAATCGGATTCAGATAATACAGTACACGGAAGGTCCCGGTCGGAGATAGGAATATATGCATGAACAAGGATAACAGAACACAGGCAATCATACTGAGACAGCTGATTACCCTATGCTTAAAAACCGTGCAGAGAAGCAGCATTGCCTGAGCGAAAATAAAACAGATGCATATCTTCAGAAAGAAAAACAGCAGAAGAAACTGGAAAATACTGATCGGCAGCGTGGATTGCTGAAAAGCCGCAAGCGATTGCAGGGAAGCAGACAGGTGAATGCCGCCATACGCAAGCTCCATAAGCAGAAGATTACTGCCGTAAAACAGGCCAACAATCACAGCGGAGGATACTGCAATGGAAGCTGTCTTCGTATTCATATAGGTATGCCGGCCGCGTAAAGTCCCATACAGCATCGGCTGCAGCTTTCTTTGACTCTCCTGCTGAAATACCATGGTCGCAAATAGAAAAATTGCAAGCATGACAAGTACAGCGGTTATGGGATATGATAACGCCTTCAGCAAGGCATCCTGCAGCTGAAAATCAATAGATACTGTATGCATTGCCGCATAATCCTCTTTGCTTTTCTCTATATTGCGGATGGAGAAGCTGTCTTCCTTTGCAAATATGGAAATAGCGGATATCGTTTTTGCCTTCTGTTCGACCTCTTTGAGAAAATCCGCATACCGCTTCACCGTATCCGCCTGTTTTATAATCGGCTGCAAGAAAGCATTTTCCGCTTCCAGATCACCGGTATATAAAGAAGGTATAGTTCCGCTTTGATCAAGCTCGGGAAACTGGTCGCGCAAGGCTGCAATCCGCATCTCCGCCTGCGGGTCGTGCTGTGTTTTCAGATTGCGGATTTGTTCACGTACAAAGGCGAGCTCCACGTCGTGTGCATGCCCCTGCAGATACGTAAAGCGCTCATCACTGGATAAGGTCTGCAGATGGGTGGATAATTTCTGATAGGCTGTTGTTTCTGCGCCCTGCTGCCCCCATGTTTCGTAGGAAAGAAAGCCGATATTGCATAACAGCAGCAGGAAAAGAAACAGCAGAAACCTTTTATTTTTCCACAGCTTATACAGCTCCATTGCATACAGATTTTTCAACATGATGCTTCCCCGGCAAACAGATGCAGATACAGCTCCTCCAGTGAAGCGATACCGGGATGGCAAAGCAGCAGCTCATCAACACCACCCTGTGCGATCAGCTTGCCCTGCTTTAAAAAGATAACCTCATCTGCAATGGATTCCACATCACTTACCACATGGGTTGCAATCAGCAGGGTATGCTCCTCCTTCAGCGAATCAAACACACGACGAAGAGACACCCGCTCCTTCGGGTCCAGGCCTGCCGTCGGTTCATCGAACAGCAGAATTTCCGGACTCCCCAGCAATGCCTGCGCAACCAGGATACGCTGCTTCATACCACCGGAATATGCACCGCAGCGCTGCTTGAGGTGCTGTTGCATATTCACAAGCTCTGCGACACGCAGCACCTCCTTTCGTATCTGCTTTCTGTCAATGTTTTTCAGCAAAGCCATATAGGTCAGAAACCGTTCCCCGCTGAATTCATCATACAGTCCCTGCTGCTGCGGAGCATACCCGAGCAACGCATAATACGCCTGCTTCAGCTCACGGATATCCTTATCATTGTACAAAACACTGCCTTCCTCATAGTTCAGCTGATTGCACAGGATATTCATCAGCGTTGATTTTCCGGCACCGTTGGGGCCAAGAAGTGCATAGATGCCATGGGAAAGACGCAGGTCGATATGATGCAGCACCCTTTTATCCGCATAGGATTTACTTACATTTTTGATTTCCAGCATGCTGCTATTCCCCTTTCACAATGACATCCACCGGTATATAATCCGCCTTGTTGTTCCAGTAGTCCTTCTTTTTTATCAATCCGTAGGCATAGCTGCTTGCCTCATACTGATCCGTACCTGCCCATGTCTTCTTTACCTCTCCGACCTGATCATAGATGACATAATACATGTCCCTGGATTCTCCAAGCAGGCGGATCGGCTCCTGTGTATCCGACATTTGCAGCGTAGCCGGTTTCAAGCTGTCATCCTTCAAGCTGTATATATATTCCTTTTCTCCCAGATACAGGAACAGATGGTCATCCTCTCCGAACATCAAGCTGGCTGATGATGTATCCAGCTGCTTTCGAGCATATACCTTGCCAACCTTCATATTCAGCTGCTTCAGCATGCCGCCGGTATCCGTATAATAGATACTGTCGTTGACAAAGACACCCAAAGTATCCGCATCTGTATGAAAGCTTTTTTCCACCCTTCCGCTATCCACATTGACGCGTTCATACGCAATCTCGGCCTGCTGTGATGCGCGGTCATAGCCTGCAAAATCCCCCTTATCCAAAAGCTCTTCCGGATCTTCTTTATAACGGTAGGCATTGACGATAAGATTTCTTCCCATACACCCCAGAATGCTTTTGTTCTTCATATCCGCAACCACCTTTTGTTCGCCGCTGCTCAGTTGTATGGCATACAGCTTTTTTTCACGGACCACCTGTACGGCGGAGCTCATTTCTCCCTCTTCGGTACTCACATTCTCCGTTTTCTCCACAGGAACATACAACACATCACCGGCTACTGCCCAATCCTCATAGCTGAAGCCATAGCCGCTTGGAAGCTGACAGAGCTCTTTGCGGTTCTTACCATCCAGATCCATTTGTAAAATTCTAGCAGGTACGGTTACAGTCTCATTTTTTTCATTGACAACACTATCCTCATTTGCTATCAGATATACATGGTCCTGCTGAACGATCAGCTGCGTAATCATATCCAGACCTGCATAATATGAGGTGCAGGAAGTGTCATTGTGTCTGCACTCCGGCTTATCACATAAAAAGATTTCTTTCTTATTCTCATAATCGGTATATAAGATATTGGAATACAGGTTCCCTCCACCGTTATCGATGGTTTTTATACGGTAAAAGCCCTGTTCATTTCCATCCCCCTGATTGAGGGAGCGAAACGACCATCTCTTTAGCTGCAGCGCTTCATTGGAGGCACTCTGCTTCTGTGGTTTACCGCCAGCTTTATCCGATATGGCTTGTTCCCTGCTTACACAGCCTGCAAGCAGTGTAATACAGCAAAGCAGCATGCATAGTTTTTTCATTATATCATCTCCTTGCTGCTACTTTAGCATCCGGTTGTATCACAGTTGTATAATCTGCGAGTATCTTCTGTTCACCGTTAATAAGATGCAGCGTTGACAAAAAACAATAGAAAAAAACGCCGATATTCAGCGTTCTCAAGGCTGTATATAATTATACAATGTCGTAGAGGTATGCTGCCCCAATGGTGTGATTCCCATCGTAAATCGTGAGGAATCCCCTAAATCCTCCACCTCGCAATACACCTGTACCTTCGCCTGATAGGATTCATAGCCATATCTGGTATAGGTCCAGTCCTTTAGGGAATCAAGACCCAGATACTGAATCATATTCCAGGCGAATTCCTTACGCTCCTGTTCGCTGTACTGCTTTACCTCATGCCTGTAAAATTCAAGATTCAAAATCTTTTCGGTCTGCTTGTCCAGTGTGAAATCCCCGATATTATCATTCGCTGTATTTAGGCGGTATACCTGATTCAGCTGCCAGACACCGCTTTTTTCACTCATATGGGACAAAGTGCCGAATTCGACGGAAAAGGGCTCCCCCTTCTTCAAATCCAGCAGCTCATAGGGAAAGATTCCCTGTGCAAGCAGCTGATTCAGCTCCCTGCTATATTTCTTTTTTACCTCTGTAAGCTGACTCTGCTGCTTCTCTGTATAGGCACTCATATCGGACAGATGAAAGCTTTCATTATCCATCATGGTTTCATTACCCTGATAGAAATTGGCATATACTCTGGAGACAACCGGATAGTTTTTGGCGATATCCTCCGTGGATGACTGCCACACGATATCCTTATCCACTGCAACGCTGTCCTGGATGTAAAAGATACCCAGCGGCAGCAATACAGACAGACTGCAAACGCCCAGACACAAGGCAAATGCAATTCTAGTTTTCATGATCGACCACCTCCAGCAGCATCGCAACAACCGTTCCCTCATGCAGTTTACTGGTAATCAGCAGGGGACTGCCATGCAGATCGCAGATTCGCTTGACGATACTCAGGCCAAGACCTGCACCGCCCTGTTGCCGGGCTCTTGACTTATCCGCCATATAAAACGGCTGGGATGCCTGCTGGATATCCTCTTCCCGCATACCGATTCCATGATCCGTTACCGATATGCGATAGCTCTTCCCGCACAGCTCTCCCTTTACGAGTATTTCCTGAGCGGCGTCGGATGCCTTGATGGCATTATCGATCAGATTGCGCAGGGCACTGAAGAGCAGCTCCTCCAACGCATACACCGTACAGGAAGCACAATGGAAGCAAAGCCGATCCGTAATGGAAACAGCATCGTAATATTGGCGCAGCTGCTTCACCACACTGGCAATAGAAACGGGCTGCAGCTGTATGTCCTTCCCGCTCAGGGATAGAAGATCCATTAGGGTATAGGACAGTTTTTCCAGACGCTTGCCCTCTGTATAAATATAATCCGCACATTTTTTCCTTGTGTCCACATCACAGTCATACGTGCGCAAGGTGTCCGCAAACCCGAGAATCGCCGTCATCGGTGTCTTGATTTCATGGGCAAAATTGCTCATAAAATCCTCCCGCTGTGCAAGGTTTACCTCCAGCTGTTGAATGGTCTGCTGGGTCGCTTTTGCCATCTCATCAAAGCTGCGGCTCAGCTCTCCGATTTCATCATCACTCTGGATACTGGTGCGTTTCTCATAATTTCCGGATGCGATGCGGCGGCTTGCCTCATGCAGCTTCAGAATCGGTTTGCTGAGATAGACGGACAGCCGCTTCAGCAGCAGAAAGGAGAACAGCAGGACGCACAGCAGTGTGAGAAAAAAGGTTTGAAACTGCCGGTTTCGCTCCTGAAAGCAGGATGTGATATCATAACCGCTTTCCAAAAGATAGGTGAATTTCCCAACGGTGATCTGACTGCTGACCAGCATGATACGGGAATTGTTATAGGAGACAATGCGATAGGTCTGCGGATCATTCAGCGAATGCTCTTCAAACAGCTTTTTCTCCCCTGTCGCATACAGCACGGTATGCTTTGTATCCAGCAAAGCATACTGGGTTTGCGGCTGGTTCATATGACTGGCAACCTGCTGAAGATAATACATTGAGCGGCTTCTTATTGCCTTTTCATCACTCCCAAAGGAGGTCAGATTGGATGTGGCATCCTGTGTCAGCTTGGATTCCAGAGAAAAGGATTCCAGATCGTGCGTCTGCATATTGCGGGATATATAGGATTGCAAAAGGTGGTCATGATTCTGTACCATCATAAAGGTTGCGCCGGTGGAAAACAGAATCGCGATAACTGCAGTGCTGCTCAGTGTGAGCTTATCGCTGAACTTCATCCTTCACCTCCAGCATATAACCGATTTTATACACGGTCTGAATCACCCTGTGCCAGTCCAGCTTCTTGCGCAGACGCTGTATATGCAAATCCAGGGTGCGTGTCTGTTCAAACTCCTCCTCATGCCAGACCTTTTCATACATCGTATCGCGATACAGTGCGATATTTTTATTTTGAACCAGATACAGCAGCAGCTCATATTCTTTTTTTGTCAAAGCGATGGTGCGGTTCTCCTTTTCCACCAAACGGGTCGCTGTATGAATCGTGACATCCAGTACATGGATATCCTGCATACTTTTATGATAACGGCGCAGCACACTTTCCACTCTTGCCGTAAGCTCATCCACCGCAAACGGTTTCACCAGATAATCATCCGCTCCCATATGCAGACCCTTTACGCGGTCCTGCACACTGCCCTTTGCCGTGATAAAAATTACCGGAATCTGCAGCTGTGCAAGATATTCCATCAGTTCATAGCCATTGATTTTCGGAAGCATGATATCCAGCAGAACCAGATCATAGCTTTGTTTCTCCACCATTGCTGCCCCCATTTCCCCATCCTGCGCATACTCGCATTCATAGCCGACTCTTTTCAGATTCAGCATCATCACCTCTGCGATGGCCCGTTCATCCTCAACAATCAGAAGCCGCATGCTATCACCTCTTTTCTGTATGATACATAATTTTTGTATCCAAATTGTATCCTGTCATCTTTTATTTTACCATACTTTATTAGAAGCCGCTTGCTCTTTAGCTGGCGGTAGTTCACAACCATTCCGTACAGCTTCCATGAAGTACTTATCAACTTAAAAATACAAATAGCAATCACTACAGTGTATCTTAAACAGTATTGCCATTCATCAGCACACCTTCATGCAGGAAAAGGCATAGCAAATGGTAAAACATTACCTACAGCCCTGTATACAGAGATAACGCTGATTACCGAAGAACCTGAAAAGAAAAGTCATCCCTTTTCTATACAGGATGGCTTTTCTGTTGTGTTCTAAGTATTTTATTCTGGAATTACAGACAGCTTATTTCTTGTCAGATTTATGTAATCGTTTTCTGAGTGACTCAAAGGTATCACATTCCAGTAGTAAAGTGGACACAATCTGCATTTGCTCCTCAGTTAATGCCTGCAGCCACGTTGCGCAATCCTCATGAAACTTGATTTGCATCTGTCTGTGTAAGAGCTGCCTCTCTCCTTCCATTTTTCCGGCAGCTTTTCCCTCGTCAAAGCTGTCACGCAAGCCGTTGCGGTAACGTGCCTCTCCCATTTGAATCGCCATAGCCGTTGACCACAGCTCATCATCCTTCTGCATTTCCTCATACTTGTTCATGAATACCCTCACCAGCCTTTCCTTTGACTTCAGTATATCATTTTTTTCATTATTTTCAAACAGATACACCAACTGTTCAAAGTCATTCAGCCTCTGCATTTCCTTCTCCTTTACGATGTCATTGATTGCCGGCATATGAACAAAGGTGCGAAGGATGAGCGGATAGCCGCTTTCATCTTCTCCCTGCTCATTACGCATC
>NZ_JAHOOJ010000017.1:0-83209 GCF_019132535.1 Erysipelatoclostridium sp. DFI.2.3
ATAGATATAAAAAAGGATATATGAAAGACTAAATGCAATTGTAAGTGTAAATTCAACTAGATTGTTGTGTAAGAGTCTTTTCTACTTAGCTACTTTGAAAGTGGAATTTAACTTTTCACTTCAGCTACAATATTTTACTAAGATAACGATTTGCAATTTTTGAAGAAATGCTATATAATTTCGTAGTCACTCTTTCATACAGTTTATGCAGTGACAATGGGACAAAAGCCAGCTTAAAGCCGGCTTTTTATTAGCAGATTAAAAATTAAGAAAAATTAAATAATTTATAATTTACATACGGAGGAAATGTGATAGAATGATATTGGCATAATTATATGCTTCTGCCTAGGTATCTTTATGCTATCCATCTAAAAAGATGGGGAACCGGTTCAATACCGGTTTTTTGTAAAGTTTTTATAACATTTAATAAAATAGTATCAATGTATTTACAAATAGTTGATTGAGGTATATAATGATTACGTTGCCGCCTATTAAAAAGAAAGAGATACCTAGGCAGTATTTTGCGGCACTTGACCACCTATGGGTGGTCTTTTATTATTTTATATAGGTGGATAGGGAGAGCCTATGTAAACGGAGGGTTAACATGAAAAGAGAAGAAATGATGCAGTATATCAACGAACACCTAGAAACGCTGAATGAAAAAGCGTTACTGGCCATCATGGACATTGTAAGACTTTTGACTAAGTAATAAAAAGTACGGGATTTTTAACAAGAAATCCCGTATTTGATGATTTATTTACCTTTTTAAATTTTTATGTGAGATAATGTGCACAGCAGCACAGATATCTTACTCTCCCCCCAAGTCCGTATCATATCTTCTTCCTAGCTGCCAGCTCCTGTCTATGTGCAGGAGTCTTTTTTATGGTCTTAAGCTCTCAATAAACCATCTATATTTATAAGGTGGCATATATTCATAGTATATAGCCCTTGTTGCGCCACCAACATTTGACCACCACCACCGCAGTTTTTGCTATGGCATTGTGGTTTATGGCGTATGATCTTGTCCACCTCATAACGCTCCCCATCCCATATCAACGCCAGGGGAGTGATATCGCCCATTTTATCGACGAGCATTTCTACTTCTATATATTTTTTGTACATTCTTTGCATACTGTCACCTCATTGTTTATGATGATACCACTATTTTTTATAGATACAATAGGTAATGTATTGCCATTATTTACCAGCCCTTTTTGACGGCGTTTTATATTACAATATTATCCTGCAAAGGAGAGTGTAAAAATGAAAAGAATAAGCAGAGAAGCAGCATGGGGGATACTGTCAAACCACAAAATAGTGATTTTGGGGCATGGGGAAGCATCGGTTGAGGAAACAAAAGACATTATTAAGCATACGCTTGATATTGTGCCGGATGCAATTAAAAATATGATCAAAGACAATACATTGCATCCAAAAGTCTATGAAGGGTTAGGATATGAGGAAATAAGATGGGAAGACGATAATACACTGATCAAGAAGCATCTGAATGAAGCGTTTCTGGAAAAAGATATCTTATATATCAAGGAATATAAAGACAATTGTTTAACCAGTACAGCAATGCATATAATTGATCTTGACCATGTAAACGATAGCGTGCAATGTGATGCAGGTTTTTTGATGCAGTTAATAATTGATGTTATGGATATAAAAGACGATCCAGATGATATCGAGCAGCTGAACGAATATATAGAGGATGTAGGACTGGAGAAAGCCTTAGATACGATCGTAAGGGTTAACTGCATAAATATCATATGACAACAGATAAATTAATGCAGATGTTATCTCATCATGATGCGGTTATGCTGCTGTTCTTTGGTAAATCAATGACGTTGGAAAATTTACGATTGATAACTGAGCCATACAAGCTCGATATAAAGATAACTGCAAAGAGAAAAAGTAATATCATCGTTTTAGATAATATGATCTGTAGCGGTCGCAGGTCATTTGAAATTAATAATATCCGAAATGTTTATGTAGATAATAATGACTGCAACTTATTTTATGTATTAGGTAACGAATTTGTAACATCCCTATATATTTGTAGATAAATAGACTAAAGAGGGTAAAAACCCTCTTTTTTATCGCTTTTTACCATAGATAGTTGATACGCTATCGCTAGTTAACCCGAAAAAGCAATATTTTAACAATTCTATTGCGATAAATAAAGGCTTTTTTACACCTTGTAAATTAACTAGCGATAGCGTATCAAGTGTATTAGAGCGACCCAAAAGTAATTATAAAAGGTATATAATATAGGTACAACATGTTGGTAAATAATTACAAAGAAAGGATAATATCACATGAATATCATTAAATTAAATAGAAAGATCAAGGGGATTAGTGTATCAGATTTAGCAAAGGAGTTAGGGATGCCATTATTGCTGTACATATTTCATGAAAGGCGTATGGACTTCACAGTTGAACAATTCCGAATGCTTTGTGGTTTATTAAATATACTGTATTGAAGCATCTAATATGAAGTGAAAAAATGGTGAGTAATCATCATTTTTTGCCATAATATCTGTATATATATTGTCTATATCATAATACATATAATATAAGGAAAGAACAATACAAACGATAATAGTCTAACATAAGCTAACAAAAAGTAAAAAAAAGGCGATAATTAAAGGATTTCCAATGAGACTCTGTTAATAATTAACACAAAATATTTATAAACCTCATTTGAAACCGTTTTCCAGTCGAAAATGTAATATAACGGTTAAGATTTGCAGTGAAATGACTGCATGAGTCGATGTCTTCGCTATCGCTGTAAACAGTAAGCAGGCTGTGATGGAAATACGGAAAATCAAAAAGCCTGCATCTATATCGAGGTAACATAAGCAGGTGCTGGAAAGATGCCCTGCAAACAGAATTGGCACAGCTGGAGCTGGATGCCCTGGATATCGTTGAATTCTTCCAGCATAGAAAATTGGTTCTTTCTTACTTTGGGGTGTATGCAAAAGGGAGACTTCAGCTTCTATTGATACATACAATAGTGTTGAAGTCTCCCTGTTTTATATTACCCTACAATCGAGAAAGAACCGCTGTATTGCCTGCATGTGGAAAATGCGGTATCTGTGCACGATAAGAGCTGGTGTCTGTTTATGAAATATCGAAGGGATATTTGAATACGGCTGAAATTGAATTTAGGAAAGAACTGCAGCTGCAGTTGTGAAGTATGTGGTTTTCCTGTTCATAAGGATGGTGTTGTGATGCACATGCAAAGTAAATGCCAATAGCTTCCGAAAAAATAAAGCTACACACTGTTTTTTACCCAATGCTGACGCGTTCATCAGCTTTCCATACAAACAGTCTCTGGATACAGCGTTCCTGTTTTACTACCGTTGTAAGTTTTATTATGCAGCACATTCCTGAATCAGCGGCATATCCTTTAATTCCTCGTCATTCAAGGTAAAGCTGCAGCGGCGGCATTCTTCAATAATATTCATGATATGGTCGCTGACACGTTCGATATCTGTCATGATTTCCGAGTAGATAACACAATCTCTTGCATGTATCTGCTTATGCACCATGCGTTCGATCTGCCGGTTTCTGAATTCTGCCGTTAATTCATCAATACGGGCCTCTATGCGTTCTATTTTCAAAAGACTTTCATCCTGTGATTCCAAACGGTTTGTATACAACAGCTGGAAGCTTTTATCCAGCAGCTCCTCCAGCTGCATCAGCTCCTCACGAATCACACCGACATCCTGCAGACGCTCCTTTTCATTTTTAGTGTATTGCAGAATATTGATTGCATGATCTCCGATGCGTTCGATATCCGCATAGCATTTAAACAGTGCATTGATTGTATTGGATGCAGTGGGATTCATAGGTAGGGTGGATACAGAGGTCATATAATCGGAAATCTGATAATTGATGGAATCGATCCGCTTTTCACGCTTTTCGATATCCTGTATGCTACATGCTTCTTGACAAACGCCGTGCAGTGCTTCGATCAAATTGGTCTGTGCCATTTTCAGCATCGCCAGCGCTTCCTTGCGCAGGGAGGAGATGGCAATCGGAACACTGCCAATATTATTGACATCAACAAAGGCAAGCGGCAGATTTGCTTCATCCCTTTGATACTCTTCTTTGCGTATCGGCATCAGCAGCTGTGCGAGATGAGCCAGACGGTTTCCAAACGGCAATAGAATCAGGGTCGTTACGATATTGAAAATCGTATGGGTATTGGCGATCTGTGCCGCCGGGTTTGCAGTGATTTCACACATCCAGTCCACAAACGGAAAGATATGGATAAAGCAGAAGAACAGCATGGTTCCGATAATATTAAAGGATAAGTGAATAATGGTTGTCCGCTTGGCATTTCGGTTCGCACTCAGGGATGCCAGCACGGCGGTAATGCAGGTACCGATATTCTGTCCGAAGATGATATAAATCGAGCTGGACAGTGGAATCAGTCCGCTCAAAGCCAGAGCCTGTAATATTCCCACGGATGCGGAGGAGCTTTGAATCAGTGCAGTAAAACCGGCTCCCAGAGCAATCGCAAGCAGCGGATTGGAAATGGAGGTCATGGCATTCAGGAATACAGGAGAGTCCTGCAGCGGTGTCATGGAATTGGACATCATATCCATACCGATAAACAATATTCCAAGCCCTGCGAGAATGTCTCCAATGGAATTGATGCGCTTTCCTTTCAGGAAGGTCACCATGACAACACCGATGATGGCAACCAGCGGGGCAATGCGGGAGGCATCCAGGGCAATCAGCTGCCCGGTAATCGTCGTGCCGATATTGGCCCCCATAATAATCCAGACTGCCTGATTCAGCGTCATCAGTCCGCTGTTCACAAAGCCGACAACCATAACGGTTGTGGCAGAGGAGCTTTGGATAACGGCAGTGATGCCGGCTCCTACGGCAACACCGAGCAGGCGGTTGCTGGTCAGCTTTTCCAGAATGGCTTTCATGCGGTCCCCGGCAGCCGTTTCCAGACCGACACTCATCATATGCATTCCATATAGGAACAGTGCCAGACCTCCCAACAGAGATAATACATTTTGAATGGTCATACATCATCGCTTCCTTTCCTTATCAAGTCGGCTTTAGTATAAATAACGAAGGAAAAAGAAACAAGCAGGTTTTGTTAACATTTTGTTAAAACAGAGAAATACGCTTACGAAATCTTAACAAATTCCACCGTTTATGAATTTGCTGTTTCAAAAGTATAAATAAATTATTAACACAGACAAAGCGAATAAAAAAAGCCGCCTGTCACTGACAGACGACGCAATGCTATTGCATGGAGATAAACATATCATCATAGGTTGGAAACGGGTAATTATCCGAGGATACCGCTTCCTCAATCGCATCAATCACTGCGCGCAGCTCCTCCATTTTCGGAACGATCACCTGATTGAGATACTGTGCCTTTTCCATATTATCCGGATACTGCTGACGCTCAATCATATGCTTCTTCAAATCATGATAGCGTTCATCAAAGGTGGCTAACAGATCACACAAATGCTTGATTTTCCGCTGATAATAGCTGTTCTCTGTACCAAGAGAATTCTGTGCATCTGTATAAAATTTGATTTCACGAACGAGAGCAGGGAGGATATCCTTTTTACTGATATCCAGCAGCGTCAGCACCTCCGCTTTGACGGATTTACGGTATTCCTCTGTCAGAATATCAACGCGGGCCTCCAGCTCCAGCCGGTCATATACCTTGTTTCGCTCAAACATTTCCACTGCCTTGTCATCCAGCATGGAATAGATGCTGTCCACATAATGCTTAATGTTCGGCAATCCGCGTTCCTGTGCCTCCTGAAGCCATTCCTCGCTGTAGCCATCCTTGGAAAACAGAATACGGGAATGCTTGCGCAGAATATCACGGCAGATGTCCAGGGACTTCTTGCGGATATCGTCAATGTATTTATACTGCTGCAAAGTGTCGGCAATACTGCGCAGTGAATCCGCAACAATGGAATTCAAGATAATGTTTGTCGTTGATGCACTGCGACTGCTTCCTACCATACGGAATTCAAATTTATTACCGGTAAAGGCGAAGGGAGAGGTGCGGTTTCGATCACTGGTATCCTTTGGTACATACGACAGATTCGCAATCGCATATGGCTGTGTCTCCACATCCGGTTTGATTTCATGTTCACCGTTACGCAGCTTTTCCAGAATGATTTCCAGCTCATCACCCATACAGATGGAAACAACAGCCGGCGGTGCTTCATCAGCTCCCAGCCGGTAATCATTCCCATAGCAGCTTGCCGCCATACGAAGCAGCTCCGGATATGTATCCACAGCCTCGATGATTGCACAGACAAACAACAGGAAACGAATGTTTTCATGCGGGCGGTCCCCCGGCTCCAGAAGATTCTGTCCATCATCGGTAACCAGTGACCAGTTGTTGTGCTTTCCGCTTCCGTTCACGCCTTGAAACGGTTTCTCGTGAAGCAGGCATGCCATACCGTGCTTATCCGCCTTTTTCTTCAACACATCCATGATGATCAGATTTTGATCCACCGCAACATTGGCATCGATAAACAGCGGTGCGATTTCAAACTGACAGGGAGCTACCTCGTTGTGCTCGGTCTTTGCATAGATTCCAAGCTTCCACAGCTCCTCATCCACCTCTGTCATGAAGGCCTGTACACGGGAAGGGATGCTTCCAAAGTAATGACCGCGAATATCCATACTCTTTGGCGGCATGGAACCAAACAGCGTGCGTCCGGTATGCACCAGATCCTTCCGCTCCAGATACATCCTTTTATCAATCAAAAAGTATTCCTGCTCCAGACCGACCATAGCATTGACATGCTTGATATCCTTATCCTTAAACAGATTGACAATGCGGGTGGCCTGCTTGCTGATCGCTTCCGCTGATTTTAAAAGAGGTGCCTTTTTATCCAGGGTTTCTCCGTTGTATGAAACAAAGATGGTAGGGATACAGAGAACGTTATCCCGCAGAAAGGCCGGGGAGGTACAATCCCAATACGTATACCCGCGTGCCTCAAAGGTTGCCCGTAAACCGCCGCTTGGAAAAGAGGAGGCATCCCCCTCGCCCTTGATCAGGGACTTCCCGCTGAATCTGGAAATCGGCTGATCGTGATCCCCAGGCTCGATAAAGCTGTCATGCTTTTCGGCAGTGGAGCCGGTCAGCGGCTGGAACCAGTGCGTAAAATGCGTCGCTCCCTTGTCCATTGCCCATGTCTTCATTGCATGCGCAATCGCATCTGCCGTCGGACGATCCAGCGCATCCTCCTTGCGGGTTGCGGTTTTCCATTTTTTATAAATCGGATGAGGGAGACATTCCTTCATCACACATTCACTAAAGAGATTGATTCCAAAATCATCAAAAGGGTGTTTTTCTGCCATGATAGATTCCTCCTATAGTGGAATTTTACTGCAAAATGAATTTTTTGTATATAAAAACATGAAAAAATTTAAAAATCAAAAAGAAAATAGAAAAAAATTGGAGAAATGCGAATAAAAATTCTATTTTTGTCATAAACTGTGAAAAATTTCTGTATTGTGGGAAATGATGGGTTCATAGAAAAAAGAATGAAATAATTGGAAAAGTAGAGTATAATATAAATATCGGTAAAGAGGCTGTCAACGCTTTCTATTTCCTGCAGTTCGGCGGTTGAACGCATAAGGACAGCAGGATTTACATACAATGGGGCGAAGACTGCTTAAAAGGAGGAAAAAATATGAACTTAAAAGGAACAAAGACAGAAAAGAACCTGAATGAGGCATTTGCCGGAGAATCCATGGCAAGAAACAAGTATACGTATTATGCTTCCAAGGCGAAGAAAGACGGTTATGTTCAAATTTCCAATATTTTCGAACAGACAGCAAACAATGAAAAGGAGCATGCAAAATTGTGGTTTAAGCTGCTGCATGACGGTATGCCGGATACGGTTACCAATCTGAAGGATGCTGCTGCCGGTGAAAACTTCGAGTGGACAGACATGTATGCACGTATGGCAAAGGAAGCACGCGAGGAAGGCTTTGATGACATCGCTGATACGATGGAAGGCGTTCTGGCTATTGAGAAAACACATGAACAGCGCTATGTTGCTCTGCTGAACAATATCGAGGATGGTACTGTGTTTGAAAAAGCAGAGGAAACCCTGTGGGAATGTCTGAACTGCGGACACCTGCACACTGGAAAAACGGCTCCAGAGGTATGTCCGGTATGCAATCACCCGCGTTCTTACTTCGAGGTTCGCAAAGAGAATTACTAATTCATAGCATAGAAAAGGCTTTTTTCGATAGGAAAGGAGCCTTTTTTTGCGGCATTAGAAAAAGTATTGGGAAAGTTTATATGTTTTTTAGAAAAGCGTATTGTAAAAAAATATAATATGTGTAGAATATATTTGATACATCTTTCAGCGGCCGCTGTCTGTTCTGTATAAATAAAAGGTGAAGACTGCATAGGATTATGTCAGTTTCCTGCGAACAAATAGAAAGAAAGTCTGGTTAAATTGATATGACAAATTTTATTCATTCGGTGCTGGGATTCAAAAAACTATCTCCTGCACAGAAGATTGCATCGAGCTTCCTGCTTGTGATTCTCAGCGGAACACTGCTGCTGATGCTGCCGATTTCCAATAAGAATTTTCAGTTTTTGAACTGGCTGGATGCTTTGTTTACGGCAACCAGTGCTACCTGCGTAACCGGATTGAGTGTATTTACGGTTGCTGATCAGCTTAACTGGTTTGGTCAGCTGATTCTGCTTCTGCTGATTCAGGTAGGCGGTCTTGGACTGATGACATTTATGGCGGTCTTTATTCTGATTGTGAAAAACCGTCTCTCTATGAATGAGAAAATCGCTATGAAGGAAATGCTGAATCAGGACAGGGTCGTAAATATGCGGAAGTTTCTGCTGGACATCCTGTACTATACCTTGTTTTTTGAGGCTGTGGGTGCGATTCTGATATCGTTTCGCATGATACCGCGCTTCGGACTTGTGGATGGCAGCTTTAAAGCGGTATTTCTGGCTGTTTCAGCTTTCTGTAACGCCGGGTTCGATACGCTTGGATCGGTGAGTCTTCAGGAATATGTGCATGATCCGCTGATGTGTCTGACAATTATGGCGCTGATTGTACTGGGTGGTCTGGGTTTTGCTGTCTGGTTTGATATTCGGGATAAGGTGGGACCGCTGCTGCATCGTCGGATCACATTCAAGAAGTTCAGACATTCTCTGTCTCTGCATACCAAAATCGTATTGAGTGTCAGTCTGTTTCTGATTATCATACCCGGACTGCTGATTATGCTGGTGGAGTTCACAAATTCCAGAACGCTGGGAGATTTCAATATATTCGAGAAGCTGATGACTGCAATGTTTGAATCCATAGCACTTCGAACGGCAGGCTTTACAACAATTAACTATGCTGGCTTGAAGCCTGCAACCGATTTGCTGATGATGGTTGTCATGTTTATCGGTGGTTCTCCGGGAGGTACGGCAGGTGGTATCAAAACGACGACGATTGCGGTGCTTGTCATCTATATTATCTCCTCTTTGAAGGGGAGGGAGCACACCGTTGTTCTTCACAGGAAAATCGGAAGAGGAATCATCATTCGAGCAATGGGAATTTTCTTCATCAATCTGGTTGTGTTGTTTACCGGGATTTTCCTGTTGAATATCGTTGAGCAAAAGCCGTTTTTGAGTCTTTCCTTTGAAGCGGTGAGCGCAATGGCGACCGTAGGCTCGAGTCTTGGAATCACTACCTCTCTTGGTGTGGGAGGCAAGCTGATCATCATCTTCCTCATGTATGTCGGACGTATCGGTATTTCCACACTGATATTGTCATTGACACGTAATAAGCCAAATAGAAATTCAGCCAATAAGGTATCATTCCCAAATGGAAACATAATTGTGGGATAAGGAGATAGAAAAATGAAAAAGATTTCAAACAGACAGTATGTTGTACTCGGATTAGGGATTTTCGGTTCAACAGTAGCGAAGACATTGAGCAGCTATAATTGCGAGGTGATTGCTCTGGATAATGACGAAAAATGCGTAGATCGCATGGCGGATATCGTTACGCAGAGTATGATGTGTGATATTACCGATATCAATCAGCTGCGCGAGGCGGGTGTACAGGATTGTGATATTGCGATTGTAAGTATGGGGAGCCACCTTGAGGAGAGTGTGATGGGCATTATCAATCTGAAGGAGCTGGGTGTTCCGTATATCGTGGCAAAGGCAAAAAACAAGCGCTATATGCAGATATTCACGGAGCTTGGAGCCAATAAGGTTGTACGCCCGGAGAAGGAAATGGGCGAACAGGTTGCCAAGGGCGTATTAGGGAAAAATATTATCGATGTTGTGGATCTGGATAAGGAGTACAGTATCGTGGAAATACCTACGCCGCCACAGTGGGTAGGAAAATCTCTGATTGAACTTGATCTGCGCCGAAGATTCGGTATCAATGTTGTGGGCATTCGTTCTTATTTGCAGGAGCATTTGAATGTGTGCCCGGATGCAGAGTATAAAATACAGAAGGAGGATCATCTGGTTGTGATTGCGGATTGCAAGACACTGGATCGATTCGACGTGCTGGATCAGCTGTAAGATGCGAAAACTGCATCTTTTTTTTGTGCATAATGGATACACATGTTTTCAGGTATGCTTTCATATACTGTTTTAATGGAGGATGCTTTTATTGTTAATAGAGGCAGGATGCTCAATGAGAAAAGTCAAAAGCAGGAAATATAAAAAGCAGAAGCTGATTCTTCTGCTGGTCGCGATCGTTCTTGGATTTGGATGTGTTGTCCGTTCATTTAATACGTATATGGAGCCGCAGCTTCAGGCGATTGCCAAGCAGCATACAGGGTTTGCAATCAATAATATTGTGAAGGAAGTGCTGGCGGATATTGAATATGATACCGATGCGCTGTTTAAAATAAATCGCACAAAGAACGGGGATATAACCAGTATTGAATATGATTCGTATAAATTAAATCAGCTGTTGTATTCGGCATTGAATACGATTGATAAATCACTGCTGGCTGCACAGGATGGTAAAAAGGATCCTACGACGAAGGATGTCTTCTATGAGGATGGAGTTTTGTATGAAGTACCGGCAGGTTATCTGAGTCATATTTTCTTTTTATATGATAAGGGGCCGAAAATCAGAGTGCGTATGCGGATGCTGAATGATGTTACAGGAGAGATAAAAACGGAATCAAAGCCATATGGAATCAACAACACCATGATTAAAATATCACTTGTTGTTAAGGTGAATGCGCAGGTTATAACTTTTTTGAGTACGTCAGAGCTGGAGACGAAAACGGAGATACCGTTGGTTGTACAGATTGTGAATGGACAGGTGCCTGATTTTACTCCATATAGCAATCCTTCTGGTAAGTGATGAGAAAGTATTACTGGAGTATTGTTTATTATTTGGTTTGTGAGCCTAAGGAGAGACTAGGGGGTATCGCTTAGTGAGCACCTGATTAGAAGGATTATTTAGATCCACTAGCCTCAGGAGAGGCTAGACTCTATAGCGGAGCAAGAAGCGGTATCAAGAGAACATTTAGATCCACTAGCCTCAGGAGAGGCTAGACCGGATATAACTATATCTTGCACCTTACCAAACAGATTTAGATCCACTAGCCTCAGGAGAGGCTAGACTGTGTTCGACCAGAACGATAGCATCGCCGTTTTGAATTTAGATCCACTAGCCTCAGGAGAGGCTAGACGTAAAGCTGCGAAAGAAAGGAAAAGAAGTGTTAATATTTAGATCCACTAGCCTCAGGAGAGGCTAGACTGCAGGGACGCATTCCGCAAGCTCTCTGTGTATGGTATTTAGATCCACTAGCCTCAGGAGAGGCTAGACCCCAATGCGTCACAACATGTTGATTCGCATTGACATTTAGATCCACTAGCCTCAGGAGAGGCTAGACAACGGGGGCTTCGCCATCACAAGCAGTAGCAACTATTTAGATCCACTAGCCTCAGGAGAGGCTAGACTTACAGAGGCGGAGCTGGAGCTGGCGGATGGCTGGATTTAGATCCACTAGCCTCAGGAGAGGCTAGACTTCAGAAACAGCTCTCACATACATACACTTAGTAATTTAGATCCACTAGCCTCAGGAGAGGCTAGACAAGACGATACTTTTTCTATACCCTATTCTAACAATTTAGATCCACTAGCCTCAGGAGAGGCTAGACCGCAGAAACCAGTGGTTACGCATTGTATATCCACATTTAGATCCACTAGCCTCAGGAGAGGCTAGACTGGATGAGATCATAGAGAAGCTGCCGTATTCAAATTTAGATCCACTAGCCTCAGGAGAGGCTAGACATAATGTGGCATTGCAGATGTGGCAGGAGCCTAAATTTAGATCCACTAGCCTCAGGAGAGGCTAGACCGGAATCAATACGAAAAGGCTGCTCATAACAGGAATTTAGATCCACTAGCCTCAGGAGAGGCTAGACACTGTCCTTGATTCTGAGCAACCCATGCCTTATATATTTAGATCCACTAGCCTCAGGAGAGGCTAGACTGCCATTAACTGTACTACTTCACCCTTTTTAATTGTGATTTAGATCCACTAGCCTCAGGAGAGGCTAGACATTTCGATTTCGTCAACAGCTCCGCCGATTGACAAATTTAGATCCACTAGCCTCAGGAGAGGCTAGACACTATCGTATTAGACGATGAACAGTATGAATTAATTTAGATCCACTAGCCTCAGGAGAGGCTAGACCAATCAGCAAAGCGACGATTAAACCTCCACACCAATTTAGATCCACTAGCCTCAGGAGAGGCTAGACGGCAATAACCACAATACACTGTGATGATGTGATAATTTAGATCCACTAGCCTCAGGAGAGGCTAGACTACTTCTTTTATTTCTTTTTTGTCACCAACATTTCCATTTAGATCCACTAGCCTCAGGAGAGGCTAGACCTATTTTAATTAGACCTTGTTCTAACCACTGCTATTTAGATCCACTAGCCTCAGGAGAGGCTAGACCTACCGAACGAAGTTGACGCACTTATTGGCTTCATGATTTAGATCCACTAGCCTCAGGAGAGGCTAGACCATATTGGTGATGTAGTTGTATTTAAAAATGGGGATTTAGATCCACTAGCCTCAGGAGAGGCTAGACAATATCACGGACAGAGGGCAACAAAATATCTAGGTATTTAGATCCACTAGCCTCAGGAGAGGCTAGACATAAATTGTTGCACCACAATGACTGCAGAAAATTTATTTAGATCCACTAGCCTCAGGAGAGGCTAGACGTGCTTTCGCATAACATCCCGATTATGATGGTGTTAGATTTAGATCCACTAGCCTCAGGAGAGGCTAGACCATAAAAATTCATGATACGCACCTAGATTGCTGATTTAGATCCACTAGCCTCAGGAGAGGCTAGACACGTGGGATGATTACTTTAAGCCGGTGACAGTACATTTAGATCCACTAGCCTCAGGAGAGGCTAGACTGATTTACGCCCTTACCGTGGACGGGCATAATGAATTTAGATCCACTAGCCTCAGGAGAGGCTAGACCGTGAAAAATCCCATGAAATCCCCTAAATGAAACAAATTTACACAAATATAAAACTTTGGTTAATGAAAATTTTGTTGAAATTGTTACATTTGTGTGAATTTGAACAAAATGATGCGCGAACCTCCCAGGGAATTCATGTGAGCTTATGGTTCGCGCTGGATTATTTAGCGGGATAACCATCTACTATTATTATAACAGAAAAAATTCCAAATACATAAAAAGGATACATTCCAGTATGAAATATATCCTCTTATTTGCTTATGCTTTCTGCATCATATCAATGTACTTACGAATGTTGGATGCATTACTGTATGTTTCACAGCTTCCATCTCTGCATACGACCAGCGTTGGTGCCTGCATAATTGAGAATTTTTTTGTTAATTCAGCCTGTTCCTCGGCATCCACTTTTTCATAGGATATTCCAGCGCTTTTCAGCCAGGTGTCAGCTATTTTACAATTTGGGCAGGTCTTCGTTGTGAACAGAAAAACACCTTCTTCATTTGCAGCCCTGACGGTATCAGCTTCCTTCTCAACATGTGGAAGGGCATCCTTTCCTTTTAACACAGAATGTCCGATATCATAAACCTTACGTTCTTTGAATTCCTGACTCTTTCCTTCATTCCAATTCTGTACAGGTCGATAGTATCCCGTAATTCGGCTCCATACCTCAGTCGCACCACCACATTGCGGACATGTATAATGCTCCCCGTTAATATATCCGTGATTTCGACAGATGGAATAGGTGGGAGAAAGGGTGTAATAAGGCAGGCGGTAGTTCTCGGCAATTTTTCTTACCAGCGCTGCTGCTGCTTTCCAATCCGGAAGTTTTTCTCCCAAGAACGCATGGAACACAGTTCCGGAAGTATACAAGGTCTGTAGCTCATCCTGTACATCCAGTGCTTCAAAAATATCCTCTGTATAGCCAACAGGTAAGTGAGAGCTGTTCGTATAATATGGTGTATTTCCTTCTTCTGTAGCAGTGATGATATCCGGATAGCGTTCCTTGTCATGCTTTGCCAGACGATATGTTGTTGATTCCGCAGGCGTAGCCTCCAGATTATACAGATCCCCATATTCCTCCTGATAAATTACCAGACGCTCACGCATATGATTCAGAACCTCTTTTGTGAATTTCTGAGCTTCCTTTTGTGTCAGATCCATGCCAAGCCATTTGGCATTTAACGCGACTTCATTCATACCGATCAGCCCCAATGTGGAGAAGTGGTTCGCAAAGGTTCCAAGATACCGTTTGGTATATGGATATAAGCCTTCCTCCAGCAGCTTGGAAATGACCGTGCGCTTTACCTTTAAGGAGCGTGCAGCGATATCCATCAGATGATCGAGTCGCTTATAGAAATCCTCTTTATCTGTTGAAAGGTAAGCAATTCGCGGCATGTTGATCGTGACTACACCAACAGAGCCGGTGCTTTCGCCGCTTCCAAAGTATCCACCGCTTTTTTTACGCAGTTCTCGAAGATCCAGACGAAGACGGCAGCACATGCTTCGTACATCGCTTGGCTCCATATCAGAATTTACATAGTTTGAGAAATAAGGTGTCCCATACTTTGCAGTCATTTCAAACAGCAGCTTGTTGTTTTCTGTTTCCGACCAGTCAAAGTCACGGGTAATGGAATAGGTGGGAATCGGATACTGGAAACCACGTCCATTGGCATCTCCCTCAATCATGATTTCAATAAATGCCTTGTTCACCATATCCATTTCCTTTTTACAATCCTTATATTTAAAATCTACTTCCTTACCTCCAATTATGCAATTCAGCTCAGCAAGATCGGCAGGAACCGTCCAATCCAAGGTGATATTGGAGAAGGGAGCCTGTGTACCCCAGCGACTTGGTGTATTGACACCATATATGAAGGACTCCACACATTTTTTAACCTGATCATAGTTCAGATTATCCGCTTTTACAAAAGGTGCCAGATACGTATCGAAAGAAGAGAAGGCCTGTGCACCGGCCCACTCATTCTGCATAATGCCGAGAAAGTTTACCATCTGATTGCAGAGTGTCGCAAGATGACTTGCCGGTTTGGAGGTGATTTTTCCTCCGACACCGCCCAGGCCTTCCTGAATCAGCTGCTTCAGACTCCAGCCGGCACAATAACCTGTCAGCATGCTCAAATCATGAATATGCATATCACCGGACTTATGGGCATTTCCGATTTCCTCATCATAGATTTCACTCAGCCAGTAATTGGCAGTGATTGCTCCGGAGTTATTCAAAATCAGTCCGCCTACGGAATAGGTGACCGTTGAATTTTCTTTTACGCGCCAGTCGGTGGCTTTCACATAGCTGTCGACAAGCTCCTTGTAATCCAGAATTGTGGATTTCATATTCCGGATTTTTTCCCGCTGCTTCCGATAGAGGATATAGCATTTTGCTACATCACCGTAACCGGATTGAATCAGGATGGACTCCACGCTGTCCTGAATATCCTCCACCTGAATGCGGTCATGTCTGATTTTTGGCTCAAAATCGGATGTGACACGCAAAGCGAGCATATCGATAATGCTTGGATGATACTGGCGTTCCACCGCATCAAATGCCTTTTGAATGGCATTGCTGATCTTGGCAATGTCAAACTCTGAAATCTTTCCATCTCTTTTAATAACCTGATACATATCGTTCTTCCTTTCCTTCTATATACCACGAAGCTCTGTATTTGGAACCTTCGCTTTCGCCAATTTCTGAAACTGCTGCAGGGTTTCTTCATCCCACGCATGCAATCCCTTCTGAATAACACGGTCGCTGTCTTCAAAATTTTGCAGATACCAGGCGGCTGCACCTTGGAGCCAGTCTGCCATATCCTGAATATCCTGAGCTGTATGAAGCTCCTTTACAATGGTTGTACGAAACTCATAAGCAACATGTCCTTCCTTTAGATAGGTGATGCTCTCCTGTATGCCGCTGAGATCAAGATTGCGGATGCCGGCAGTTTCACTGTATTTTTGCGGAGCATTTTTGATGTCCATTGCCACATAATTAACAAGTCCCTCTTCAACAAGGTGCTTCAGCTGATCCGGACTGCTGCCGTTTGTATCCAGCTTGACTGCATAGCCCATGTCCTTGATTTTTTTCAGAAATCCTGCCAGCTCCGGATTTAGCAGAGGCTCTCCGCCGCTGATGCAGACACCATCCAAAATTCCTTTTCGCTTTTCCAGAAAGCTAAGCACATCCTCTTCCTGAAGCTCCGGCATGTTTTCCGGCAGAAAGACAAGGTCACTGTTCTGGCAGAAGGGGCATCGGAAATTGCAGCCGCCTGTGAAAATCGTGCTCGCCATTTTCTGCGGGTAATCCAGCAGAGTCAGCTTTTGAATACCGAACAGCTTGATGCCTGCTTCTTCCTGCTGCTCGTATTTGCGTGCGTTTTCACTCAGACGGCTGAGCGTTGCTTCAAACTGCTGCAGCTCCTGTGCACCGATATCCTTGGATAAAAGCTCCCACCACTGCTGACGAATCATATAGATATCACGGATGATGTCCTTTGTTTTATCAGTCGTATATAGCAATCGGATACGTTTGTCCTGGGGACTGCTCTGTGTAGTCACATAACCAAGCTCCTCCAGACGGGAAATGCTTTTCGTGATAGTCCCTTTATCAAAACAGCCCTTTTGCGCAAGCTGCTGCATGTTCAGCCCCTCCTGCTCATAAATAAGAATCAGAAAGAGAATCTGTGCTGCATTGATATCGTGTCCGCTCAATTTCTTATCATAATATTTCTGACCGCAGCGGTACAGAATCGAGGTGTTTAAATACAAATAGTTGCTGTTATCCATGTCTTCCCTCCAATGGTTGACCACTCAACTATAAGAATGATAGCATACAAAAGTTGAACATTCAACCTTTGTAAAGAATGTAACAAATGAAAAGCAAAGTCATTACAAATTTTTATAATTGTATAAATCGGATAGGTAATCTTTTATCAAAAATAAAAAAGGTTTTGCAAAAATTTTGATACGGGGTAGAGAGCAGCCTCGTTCTGTGCTAGGATAATAGGGAAGGTGAAATTCATGAGAATGCAGTTGTTTTTACTTTTGTGTCTGTTGCTTCTTATCCTTATGCAGCTGTTTTTCTGGCATATGATAAAGAAGCTGTATAAGAAAAAGCAGATCCGTTATGCTTTATCGATATTATCTCTGCTAGGCAGCGTTTTTCTGATTTATCGCTTTACACCGTTTTTTGCGATGTACAAGGATGCGATGCCGATGCGGGGGGGCACTTGTTTTGGTACTGAACAGTGTATATGTAGCGCAGATGACAGGCTTTTGTCTACTTGCTTTGCTGCACAAGCTGTACTGCAGAAGGTATTCCAAGGAGTTTCATTCAAGGCTCTATGTGCTTGTTTCTGTTGTCATGCTTTTGTTTTCCGTATATGGAATCGGGTGTGCAGCCCGTGTAAAGGTGCGTCAGGAAATTGTTGAATTAAAGGGAGTGAAACAGGAACAACAGCTTCTGTATATCACTGACCTGCATGCAGGTACAACGCTTTCTTCACCTTATAATACTATAAAGCGTCTGGCTGGGAAATGTGATATAGTGCTGCTTGGCGGAGATTTATTTGATGAATCAACTTCACAAAAGGATATGGAAGCTCTTTGTACAATGCTTTCCGATTTGCATAAAGATGTTTACTATGCAGGCGGGAATCATGAGCTGTTACAGAAGCGGCGCAGGGAATATGAGGCAATGCTGCGCTCTGCAGGTGTGCATATTTTGCAGGATGAATCTGCAGTGGTGAACGGTGTTAGAATAATCGGACGAAGGGATCGGGGAGAAGAAAGACGCTCCTGGTCTTCCCTTACGAAGGAATATCAGGGGAATGAGCCTGTGATTTTACTGGAGCATCGCCCGGAATCTGTAGAAGAGTACTTGGATGCACAGTTGCTGCAGCTATCCGGACACACGCATAACGGTCAGATTTTCCCGAATACTGTGCTGACCAGAATCCCGTACCCAAGAGCATATGGCAACTATGATGTCGGCTATCGCATGCTGGTATCGTCAGGAGCAGGCACATGGGGCTTTCCGATGCGGGTCGCATCCCATAATGAAATTTTGTTCGTTACGATACGGCCAAAGTGATGCATGCAGGATACAAAAAAAGAGAATGCAATTTCAGTATCGTTCACTGGAATTTGATATTCTCTTTTTACTCGCTTGTGCATGGGATTGAAGAACACGTAATCAGTCTGTAGGCTTTCCGTTTTCAAGATTTGTCTCGATGGCACTTTTCGCACTGGACAACAGCTTCAGGATGATATCGGAAAGCATCTTTTTAGTCTGCTTGTCCGTGCGGTTTAATGCTTTCAAAATCAGAGCAGTGCTATGCATCCGGTTTTCATTCATTTCCTTAAAGGAGGCGGCATTGGTGTTGCTGAGTATCTGAAACACAGCATCCGTGAAGGCTTCTCTCTGGGAGCGGTCCAGCTCACTGATCCAGTGCTTGATGGTGCTGTCCAGAACGATGCTCTGGCGATCTAACGCATCCAGTCGTACGAAATCAGGACCAAGCACCTCCCAGGAATAGGGGTCATGCTGCCATAGGGAAATCTGTGTACTGGAAATCACAGTATAATGCTCCTCATGCTCCATCAGCATACCGACAACGCTGGATTGTGGAACAAAGGTTTCTATACGCTGTGCAATAGAGCGATAGCCTGCTGCTTGCAGCGTTTCTGCGGAAAAACCCGGGCCGTCGTGATTGTATACCCGCTGTATCCGATTCTGTATAGCGAAAGAACAAAATGCAGCTGCATAGACCGCAAGGTTTCCACCCTTGGAATGCCCGCATAGGATTATACGCCGATCGGGATATGCAATTGCCATCGCCTCCAAATACTGTACCGCTTCCTTTTGGGAGGGAATGGTGTCCAGAAAGGTCATATTAAAATCCTCTTTCCATCCAACAAGTGTATTATCTGTTCCGCGATAGGTTATCAGCATGACATCATCCTCCAGCAGACAGGTGAGGGCATAAAACTGTTTTTCCATAGAGGGATCCAGATGGTCGACATATCCGCATAGTATTACATTCCCATATCGGTTGCCTTCTGCCATTTTATGCAGCAGCTGCAGGTCTTCCTTTACGCGGAAGTGAATTTCCTCCGGATTTATCGCCCTTATAATTTCAGAAGCACGCTTGACATAGAGCATATCCTGTTTGGCAAACACCGGCTGCAGTCGCAGATAGGATAGACAGCTGCATATGAGGGTATCCACTGCACAGCAGGGAACTTTTGAAAACGTTAAATCATTTCTCCATGTAAGATAATCAAACAGATTGCTCATACTATCATTCTCCTATATTTTTTCAGGTGTATCCATTACCACTTTGAAGGTGGTCTGCTCTGGAAGCAGGTGCTTATTGTTTTCATGAGGGAGGACCTGCATGTAAGATACCTCCATAAAACGCTGTGTCGCTTTTTCCTTCATTCACATTTTCAGTCAGCACAATAAGGTGAAAGAGGTTGTATGCGGTGAAGACTGTATAAGACAGGTTTCTTGCTGAATCGTCCACCGTTCCCTGAAAATAGTTCACATAGCACTTCCATAGTATTTATATAAAAAAAGTCCTTTTTCAAGGACTGTTTTTCTGAATGGTGGGAACGGTGGGACTTGAACCCACACGGGATTAACTCCCAACGGATTTTAAGTCCGTTGCGTCTGCCTATTTCGCCACGATCCCAACAAAAATGGAGGTTCCGATCGGATTTGAACCGATGATCACAGAGTTGCAGTCTATTGCCTTACCACTTGGCTACGGAACCATCTGACATATTCTTTTTGAAACATGTTGCTTTAATATTATACAATAATTTTTAGAAATTGCAATAGGCATTTTGCCTTTTTATAGCTTTTTTTGGAAGATTTGTCACTATTCACGGATCTAATTGCAGATAATAGCATAGATAAGGGCAAAAACGAAATTACGTAGGGCAGTAAACTCATACAGAAAGGAGCACACGCTATCATATCACTGATTGATTTGTTATACCTACATGAATCATAACCTCCCATGTTTATGAAGAAACAGGAGATTAAAACAAGAATATCGAGATTGGCGCAAGCACTATAAAATATTGTAGAAAACAGCAAGCAGGGATTTTCACAGGCTTTTACTTTAGGTTCGTTGCAAAAGGGAGAATTCAAATTTTATTGATAAATTACGATAGGATTGCATTCTCCTTTAGTTAAAATTAACCACAATCGAGTAAGAACCTTTCCACAATATGGCTTTTTAACATACTCATAGAACACAGGCCAATCAAGCTGACGGACCACAGCTGATAAAAGTAGCTGATTACAGTCCTATACATATGATTAAATAGACACCGCGCTTTTCTTTCTGTACATGTACCATAGAATCAAAATATCCAAAGGATGGGAATGAAAAAGAATCTGTCCAAATCTTTTTGTTCGTTTCAAAATGAGAAATACATTTTAGAATATGAACAAAATATGATTAAAAATTCAGTTGTATTTTTCTTATTTGCATAATATAATCTAAAATATGAACAAACAACTGGAGATGATACTATGAAATTGTTCACAGTGGGACCTGTTGAGATGTATCCTGAAACATTACAGGTCAGCGGTACACAGCTGCCATACTTTCGCAATGATGAATTCTCATCCATCATGAAGGAAAACGAACAGCAGCTGCTGACCTTATGCGGCTGTCGTAAAGGAAGAGCATTATTTCTGTGCGGCAGCGGAAGTGCAGCAATGGAGGCGGTTGTTGCCTGCAGCTTTCGCAGACAGGACAAGGTACTGATACTTCGCGGAGGGAGCTTTGGCGAGCGCTTTGTGCAGCTGTGCAGAATTTACGGGATACCCTATGATGAGCTGTGTCTGCAGGAGCTGGAGGCATTGCGAAAGGAACACCTGGACGCTTTTTTTCAAAATGAATATTGTGCCCTGCTTGTCAATCTGCATGAAACAAGCACCGGACAGCTTTATGATATTCAGCTGCTTTCTGCATTTACGAAAGCAAAGAATATGTATCTGATTGTGGATGCCATCAGCAGCTTTATGGCTGATCCGCTGGATATGGACCAAATGGGAATCGATGTCTTGATTCTTTCCTCTCAGAAAGCACTGGCATTGTCCTGTGGATTGTCGATGGTGGTTTTGCAGGAATCCTTCTATCGCGATATGGTCGAGCCCAAAGATGATATCTGCCTGTATTTGAGCTTAAAGGAGCATGCACGCAATATGGAGAGGGGACAGACTCCCAACACACCGGCAGTGGGTATCCTTATGGAGCTTCATGAGCGATTGCAGCACTTACAGGGGGATGGCTTTGTCCTTGAACAGCAGCGGATCGCAACGCGTGCTGCCTACTTTCGAAGCAGAGTTCAAAAGCTGGAAATACAGCTTCCACACTTTCCTCTCAGCAACGCCCTGACTCCACTGCTGTTTGACGGTGATGCGCAGAAGGTTTATCAGTTTCTGAAAAAGAGCTGTGCCATCACACTGACCCCGAGCGGAGGAGCAATGAGGGAGCGTATGCTGCGTGTGGGGCATCTGGGAAATCTGAAGCTGTGTGATTATGATGCCCTGTGCGACGGGCTGAGGGAGTATGGAAAATGAAAGCAATTCTAATGGCAGCCGGTATGGGTACCCGTATCGCCACGAAAACAAATGAACCGAAGTGTTTGCTGGATATCGGCAACGGGCCTCTGATCCGCCATACGGTCGAGCTGCTGCTGAACAATCATATGGAGGTATGCATCTGTCTGGGCTTTAAAGGATATCTGATCAGGGAAGCACTCCGTGATTATCCAATCACGTTTTATGAAAATCCGTTTTATAGGGTTACCAACAGCATCGCATCCCTCTGGTTTTCCAGAGAACAGCTGGATGAAACACAGGATCTTCTGCTTGCGAATGCGGATGTTTTCTGGCAGCAGGATATTCTTGACCTTCTGCTTGCGGATCAGCGTGGAATCGTTTTACTGGCAGACAGCTCCCGCAGATTGAGCGGAGATTATTTCTTCCATTGTGAAAACGGAATCCTGACAGATTATGGAAAGGATATGCCGGAGGCTGAGCGTACCAGTGAGTATGTCGGCATTGCCCGGATACAGAAGCAGGAGATCGCCTGCTTTCGCAAACAGCTGGAGCTGCTCGTCCATGAAGGTGATTGTCAGCTTTGGTGGGAGAATACACTGTATTCCATGATACCGCAGAAGCAGATTCCGGTACAGGATATCGCAGGGCACTACTGGTCGGAAATCGATGTTCTGCAGGATTATGAAAATATACTGGACTATGTGCACCGGCATCCACAGTGTCTGTAACCTGCGCAGCCAATGCGGAGGTAAGCACATAAAAATAAAATTAGACTTATCACAGCCAGGCATGAGGTCTGGTCTTGATAAGTCTTTTTTGTGCCGTATACCGGCAGTCTGATTTGAATATCGTGTACATGCTGGAAAGGCTTCTTTCAACGGCATGCTTATTTCTTTCGCACATGAAGCTGATTATCCATAGGGATCGAGGCATCCTCCATATCCATATAATTCATATATGCGTAGGTGATGCTCAGCTTTTTTCCATGCAGTCTGCGATAGTATCGGATATAATCCATCGCGGACAGATCACTGGTAATATAATTCTTATAATGAAACAGCATCGACATTTCCAGCTTATCGCTTGCCTTATGCATGAAATCCACCAGCTCGCCACTTGTTTTCAATCCGGTATCCGGCAGTGTCAGCCCCACATCCCTGCTGAATGTCTTCATATGCAGATAGATGCTGTGATCATAATCGACATGCAGGAAATTACCGACACTCTCTGTGATACATTCCCGGTTTGTCTCCATTTTTACATGGGACAGTGGTGCAGCATAACCTTGTGCACAGGCAATCGGGACAAGCAGATTCGCAGGCAGAAAGCCGATTTGCAGACTGTCATCCTCTTTGATGCGTACATCAATCAGCCACGCCAGATCATCACTCATCAATAGCAGCCGTTCTTCTTTTTCGGCAGCCTGTACGCCGCTTAGCTGCAGCAGCATGCAGAATACCAGCAGAATCGGCAGTTTATGCTTCATAGAACTCCTCCTTTCCTTTTTCTAGTATACGTCAGGTGAAAAAGGGTTATACAAAACTTGCGATATGTTCAAATAGCATCGGAATTGTTGCAAAATTGTAATAATGAAATGCGAAAATAAGATTGAAATGTTTTCTTAATGTGATAAAATGGGTACTACATGAACAAAGATAGGGTTGAGGTGTATGAAAAAGCTGATTCTTGCCATGGTTGTGATCACCATGGCTTTACTCGTGAGCATATCCAATGAACAGAATACGATTATCGTCTACTCCTCCATGGAGCAATTCCGTGGAGAGGAGCTGCAGCAGCAGCTGAATGAAAAATTTCCGGATTTGCATGTCATGGTCATGTATGTATCCACCGCCAAGGCTGCGGCAAAAATATCTGTGGAGCAGGAGCAAAGCGATGCGGATATCGTCGTTGGTCTGGAAACCTCCTACATGGAGAAGATTAAGGATCAGCTGGCGGATATCAAGGGAAAGAGCCGTCTGCAGTATCTGGATGGTCTGGCACCTAAGGATCACGGCAATGCGTATGTGACCTGGGAACGACAGGCAGGTGCCTTCATCATCAATACGGATGTATTGAAAAAGCATAAGCTCAGCGAACCGAAAACCTATGAGGATCTGCTGGATCGCAAATATTATAATCTGATTGCCATGCCAGACCCGAAATCGAGCGGCACCGGCTATTTCTTCTACAAGAATCTGGTGAATACCATGGGAGAAGCAAAGGCTCTGGCATATATCGATCAGCTGGAATTCAATGTCAAGCAGTTTACGGAATCCGGCAGCGGACCGATCAAGCTGCTCATTCAGGGCGAGGTCGGCATCGGCTTGGGACTGACCTTTCAGGCGGTCAATCAGATCAACACCGGCTCTCCCTTTAAAATCATCTATCCCAAGGAAGGCTCGCCCTATTCTCTGACGGGCACCGGTCTGATGAAGCGTCATGCGGATGATCCCGATGTACAAAGGGTGTTTGATTTCATCATCAACGATTTCCTGTTGTATGATAAGGAGCACTTCTCACCGGAGGCTATCCTGAAGGATCAAAAGAATACGATACAAAATTATCCGACACACATTCCGTATGCCGATATGAACGGCATCGAGGACATACATGAAAAAGAAAGGCTGCTGGACTTATGGAAGTATTAGAAAAAGAAAAGCTGATCGTTCGCGATCTGTATAAAAATTTTGATGGCAAGGATGTACTGAAAACGATATCCTTTACTGTGCATGAAGGGGAATTTCTAAGTGTGCTGGGACCCAGCGGCTGCGGCAAGACAACGCTTCTGCGAATCCTGATCGGACTGGAACAGCAAACCAAAGGGCAAATCCTAATGGATGGAGAGGATATCTCCCACTTGAAGCCGAGTGAGCGAAATATGGGAATCATATTCCAAAACTATGCACTGTTCCCCAATATGACCGTACTGGAAAACGTGGAATATGCATTGAAGCTGCGTTCGGATAAAAAAGCGGAAAGCCGAAAGATCGCCTTACAGACACTGGAAGCGATCGGTATGAGCGATCAGATTAAAAAACGCCCCTCCCAGCTATCCGGCGGACAGCAGCAGCGTGTGGCAATCGCCAGAACACTGGCGCTGAATCCGAAAATCATTTTGCTGGATGAGCCGATCAGTGCACTTGATGTCAGCATGCGCGAGGTCATGAAAAAGGAGCTGAAGGACATTCAGAAGCGCTTTAATTCCACCATGATCTTTATCACCCATGAACAGGAGGAGGCATTTTATCTGTCCGATCGCATCATGGTTATGAGTGAGGGAAACATCGAGCAGATTGATACACCGCAGAATATTTATCACCATCCGGCAAACCAGTATATCATCGACTTCGTCAATGCGCATCTGGACGGCAAGCTGGAAAGTCTGTGTAAATGTACGGGGAAACAGGTCTATGAACAATAAACGCTATCAGGCCTCCCGTGTCCTCGTTGCCCTTTTTCTGTTTTTCTTTGTCATCTGTCCGCTGATTGCCCTGCTGGTAAACATCGATGCCAAGGATATTCATAAGGTACTCACATCCCCGCAGTTTCAGCCAATGGTGATCAACTCGCTGTGCACCACCATTCTGGCAACCCTGTTATCCGTATCCCTGGCCTTTGCACTTGCCTGGTTTATGAACCGTTCCCATATCCGGCATCGCTCTGTTTACACCATGCTGTTCACACTGCCGATGCTTATCCCCTCCATCTCCCATGGGATGGGGCTGGTACTGCTGTTCGGTGATAACGGCATCATATCCAATCTGCTGCATATGAAATTTTTCCTGTACGGGTATGTCGGTATCATTCTTGGCTCCATCCTGTATTCCTTTCCGGTTGCCTTTTTGATGCTGAACGATACCTTTCAATATGAGGATTACACGACCTATGAGGCTGCCAGTGTGCTTGGCTTATCCAAGCGCCAGCAGTTCTTCACCATCACGCTGCCCAATATCAAGGGGCCTTTGATCAGTGTTGTTTTCTCAGTCTTTACGATGATTTTTACCGATTACGGCGTACCGCTTGTCGTCGGCGGGAAATCCATCACCCTTCCGGTATATATGTATCGTGAGGTCATTGGACTTCTGGATTTTTCAAAGGGAGCCATTATCGGAATCCTGCTGCTGATTCCTGCAGTTATCGCTTTTGTCCTTGATTTGAAAAATGAAAATAAGGGCAGCAGCTCCACGGTAACGCGTTCCTATCAGATTGCGCCGAATGCGAAGCGTGATCGTATTGCCCATATTGTTTGTATCGCCACGGTTGTCTTTCTCTCTTTGCCGCTGATCACCTTTGCCGTGCTTTCCTTTGTCAATCACTATCCAACCGATCTTTCTTTGACACTGGATAATATTATACAGGCGATGGATCTCGGCGTTCGTATGTATTTGAAAAATTCGCTGGCGATTGCAATGCTGACGTCCATGGTCGGCGTCTGTCTGACCTATTTAACAGCCTTTATGACAGCCCGTAATGCATCGCAGCTATCCAGCCGCGTTTTGCATCTGGTGTCCATGATATCGCTAGCCATACCCGGTGTCGTCCTCGGTCTGAGCTATGTGCTCTTTTACAAGGGAAGCTTTCTGTATGGCGGCATTGCGATTCTGGTGCTTGTCAACATTACGCATTTCTTTGCCAATCCTTATCTGATGGCATACAATTCGCTTCAGCAGTTTCACAGCAATCTGGAGGATATCTCCGCAGCAATGGGGATTTCCCGCTTCCGTATGCTGAAGGATGTCTATATTCCCTGTACGAAGGGAACCATTGTAGAGATGTTCAGCTATCTGTTTGTCAATTCCATGGTGACGATATCCGCAGTATCCTTTCTGGCGAATTTCCGCAATATGCCGCTGTCGCTGCTGATACCGCAGTTTGATTCGCAGTCACTGATTGAGGCGACCGCCTTTATCTCTGTTGTGATTTTGCTTGTCAATCTGATTGTGAAGCTGCTTGTATATGTGGTGAAAAGGAAGCTGATCAAGGATCATGAGGCTTAGCAGGAGGCTTCCTCCTATGTATTTCGATATTTGCAAAACCGCTGTACTCTGCTATAATGATAAAAGCGCTGTAAAGAGGAGATAAATATATGAACCTTACATTAAATCAGTTTGAAACCCTTGTGTATATCGAACGCCATCAAAACGACAAATGCACCCAGAGAAGACTGGCAAAAAAGCTGGATCTTTCTCTCGGTGTCATCAATAAAACCCTGACGGAGCTGCAGGACAGCGAGGTGATCAAAACCAGAGGCAGCTCTATGTACGATGTTACCCTCAAGGGCTACGAGGTACTGGAGCCCTATCGCGTGAAGAAGGCGATCTTTCTTGCGGCCGGCTTTGGATCCCGCATGGTTCCGATCACCTTGAATACACCCAAGCCGCTTGTTCTGGTACATGGAAAGCGCATCATAGAAACCCTGCTGGATGCTGTCGTGGCTGCAGGGATCGAGGATATCACAATTGTGCGCGGCTATCTGGGAGAGCAGTTTGACGTACTCCTGCACAAATATCCGAAAATCAAATTCATTGAGAATCCGCTGTTTAACGAAACCAATAATATTTCCAGTGCCTATCTGATTAAGGATATGATGTGCAATGCCTATGTGCTGGAAAGCGATCTGTTGCTGTACAATCCGGAAATTATTCGCAAATATGAATATACGACGAATTACTGCGGTATTAAAATGGACGTTACCGATGACTGGTGCTTCTATACCCGAAAGGGCTATATCAGCAGACTTGCCGTAGGTGGCAAGGACTGTCATCAGATGGTGGGAATCTCCTTCTGGAATAAGGAGGATGGAGAGAAAATGGCGAAGGATATCGAAGAGGTGTTTAAAATGCCGGGCGGTAAGGAAAAGTATTGGGATGAGGTGGCATTGCGTGAAAAGCTGTCCAATCACAAGGTCATTGTAAAGCCTGTCCGTCAGGAGGATATCGTGGAAATCGATACGTTCAAGGAATTGAAGCAGATCGATCCTATCTATAATGTTTAACGAGAGGAATTTCACCAGGTAAAAAGCTTTCATTACGGTAAGGGATGCAGGAGGCTATTCCATGCATTGCATGCATCTGGAATAAGATGGAGCCACAATCGTCTTATGCGTAAAAAAGCCTTACCGAGGAACTTCCTTTTTCTCTGTTTCGGATAGAACAAGGAATATCCTGTGTATGGGCGCTGTAAAGCTGTACAGGATATGAAAGAGGAAAGGCTGTGTGCAAAATGAATCCTAAAATCTATGAATTTGATGCCGTGCTGCAGAAGGTTGATGGTATCGATGGTGCCTATATCGAGTTTCCGTGGGATGTAAAAGAAGAATTTCAAAAGGGGAGGGTCTGCGTACATGCGACATTTGACAATGTGGCGTATGATGGCTCCCTTGTCCGCATGCAGACTGTCCGCCATATATTAGGTGTGCGCAAGGATATTCGCGCTAAAATAGGGAAGCAGCCGGGAGACAGCATTCATGTTACCATACAGGAAAGAAGCCGCTGAGGAAGCAGATTCCAAAGCGGCTTTTATACGAATTCATCTACCGGAGCATAGCGTATCCGCTGCTGTGCTGTGGGGATACCTCCGTATACAGTGTGCCATTGTCCGTTTTCCAACACCTCATATTGGGTAAAGGCGCAGGGAAGCCCGTTCGCATGCAGAAAATCAGCACTGTCCATGAGCTGGAAATGAAGATGGGGGAACATGGAATTGCCACTGTGTCCGATGCTGCCGATAAAATCTCCTGCTTTGACATACTGTCCAACAGCCACCGCAATCGAATTCGGCTGCAGGTGACAGAAGGCGGCATAGACCGTATCCGTATACTGGATTATTACGGCATTTCCGCTGATTTCACATATTTCTTGGTCCTGCCTACGACGACTGTTTTTAAAAGCCATCAGGGCATCAGAGAAAAACCAGGCGCGTTTTCTTTCTCGGCAGCCATCCATCACATATACAACCCTTCCATCACATGGGGCATACACAGGCAATCCATAGCAATAGCACGAAGATAATGCGACACCGAATAACAGATACGAAAGGACATGGGAGCGATAGCAGGGATGTCCTCTTTTTTTCCAGTTCAGCTGCAGAAAGTCATAGGCGTATCTGGTACCCAGCGCATTTGTGCCATGACTGGGGATGCGGCTTCCCGGTGTATTGGGCGTATTCCATTCGCCAATTAACGGAAAACGCATAAGAATCGGCTTATTCATTGCAGGCATGGGGAGCTTCGGCTGCACTGTCCTTATACATAAGTCTGCGCAGACCCTCGAAAAATACATGTAAATCCTCTTCGACGGAAGAAAAGCTGAGCTCTTCCTTTTGCATTGTTCTGATTTTATCCAGCATCAGATCACCAAACCCTTTACAGGAGCAATAGAGAATCTGCATACATGCGGCTTCCTCCAGCTGCGATATAAACAGACTGTGATCATATTGTTCAAACAAATCGGTACAGTCCTTCGTCCTGCACTTTTTCAGCCTTTGTTGCAGGTCTTCATCAAATATCCGGATATCCATGCCCGCATACATTTTGAAAAAATCGAATACCCATGGATATGCATACAGCAGGCGCAGCTGTAACCGATATGCACCATGAAGCCGTTTGATTACATCCGGCTCTGTACAATCCAGCTGTCTGTAATACTCCTTATTGAGCAGATCGAAGAAGTATTCATAAACGAAGAGAAACAGCTGCTGTTTATTACCAACATAGTGAAACATAAGCGGCTTGGAAAGTCCGGCTTCCTTTGCGATTCTGTTTGTAGAAGCCTGCTCATAGCCGTACTCTGCGAATTCTCTCAATGCAGCGTTCAACAGTGCTGCTTTTCGCTGTTCCTGAAGCTGTGGCGTTATTGCGGACATATATATCCTCCTTATCTGTTTTTACCTGATAGGTCAATAACAGTATACCATCGTTTACCTAATAGGTCAATGCATGCTGCTTTATCCTACAAAATACGTGTTGCTTTATATAATTAAAATCACTATAAAAAAAACGTTTCAACACGGGTTCTTTCTCACTTTAGGGTGTATGCGAAAGGAAGACTTTCTTCTATTGATAACTTCAATAGTATGGAAGTCTCCCTGTTTTAAGTTTGCCTACCATCGAGTAGAACCTCGACACGAAATACTGTGGAAAAGCTTCTGTCACCTTGCTTTTAAAAAAATATAAACAATATCATGCTTCATCGAAATAAAACAGGTCTTCAAATTTCTGCTCGAGGGCAATACACAGGATGAGAGCAAGCTTGGCGGTCGGATTGAACTGGCCTGTCTCAATGGAGCTGATGGTGTTGCGCGAAACACCGACAAGCTCTGCCAGCTGTGTCTGGGATAGGTGCATAGCGGTACGGGCCTGCTTCAGCCGGTTGCGTAGAATCAGTTCTTCCTTCAGCATAACAGCTTCCACAGAAACAGAACGAGGAACATGAGAAACAGTGCAGTATAAAAAATGGAAAGAAATAGCTCATGCCGTTTTTTCATGAGGCGGTATTTTATAAGGAACAGTGTGCTTAGTATGCCGAAATAGATCAGCCAGCTTTCCATACTGACCTGTCCGGTTACAGCGACCTCCATGACTGCGACAAAGCAGCATAGCAGCATGCCGACCTGTGCTGCGATTCTGCTTGCTTTTTCAAGACTTTGCAGCTCCATAATATCCATGCCTTTGTTTTCATTTCTGCTCCTTGCGAGGATCTCTTCTTTATTCATAGGGTATTCCGCCTTTCTTGCCAAGTATACTTGGTAACTTAAGTATATCATACCAAGTGTACTTGTCAATATGAATGACAAGTTTTCTTGGTATTTTATATCTTCATTGTTTTTCTGCAATAATTCTGCTAGAATGCAGATAGAGAATTCATGTTGTTTTTACGATAAGGAATATACATGAATAAGGAGGCACCTATGAACTATTACGATCAGCATGTCCATTCCAGTTTTTCCTTTGATTCACAAACAGAGCTGTCTGACTATCTGAAGCATGCGGATGGCTGCTTTGTGACTACCGAGCACGTGGATTTGGAAAATTCCGCCAACCATTTCATGGATAGCTGGATGGACTATGACCGCTATTCTTTATATCTTGAGAATTTGCAGAAAAATACAGACATCCGACTTCTGAAAGGTGTGGAAATCGGCTGGCTCAGAAAACATCATGGACGGCTTATGGCCTGGCTGCAATGCAAGCAATTTGATATTATCCTGCTCAGTATACATCAGAACGGAATCTTTGATTATATGGATGAGGAAGCTAAAAAGCATGATATCATCTATATTCTGCGTTCTTATTTCCAGCAGATGCTCGATGCGCTGCGCAGTGGTATTCCAGCCAATGTTCTCAGTCATTTCGATTATGTCAGTCGCATACAGGATGTTGATACCGATACATTTCTCACCATTGCACATCCGTATATGGAGAAAATATTTCCGGAAATGATTAAGCGTGGCATTGCCCTGGAGCTGAATACCCGCAGTATGTTTCAGTATGGACAGCTGCCTTTATATGAAATCGTGGTGGACTGGTATATACAGATGGGAGGAAGGATGTTTACCATGAGCTCGGATGCGCACAAAGCGCAAGCCTATGCCTACCATTTTGATGAGGGAAAGGAATTTCTGCGGCGGCATGATATTTCAAAGCTGACAGTCTTTCAGGAAGGAAAGCCGATTGAAATTGCGTGGGAATAAGACCGCTATGATATGGAAGGTAACACATGCGTTCTTATATCATAAGGGATGTATCTTTGTGTAGTGTTCACGCATGCAGCAAATCATGAATACGTATTGATTGACTTTTTGGGTAGGGAAGCATGCGATTCTCATCCTATCAGGATGATAGTACGAATGCGGTATAGTAGGAAATGATGAAAACAGGCGATTTCATGCGGTTAAAAGAATCAGCATGAGAAATCTGTGTTAGCTGAAGAATCCCGTAGTTGTTTGGGTCAAACATAAGCAGGGTATAAGGAGAGCGGCAAAAATCAGTATAGTGCCGGCTCTTTTTTTAAACATATCCGATTCCTTGTTATTGCATTCTGGAGAGATGCAGAGTACTCATGTATAGCAAAAATGTAAACGACAGTTTCTAGGATAACTGGAAAAGACATGATATGATAGATCTATCAGGGAGGCGAGTTCATGTTTCATTTAAAAATGATAGAGTATAGAAAAAAGAATATGATGACACAAGAAGAATTAGCTGATAGATTAGGTGTCTCCAGACAAACGATTACAAAATGGGAGAAGGGAACGATTCTGCCGAGTTTGGAATATCTGATTGATTTGTCTCGGTTATTTGGAGTAACGATTGATCATTTGATTAAGGATGATGATTGTATATGTGAAAGTTCACATCAGGTTCACACAACAGCCCTTGCGGAATTTTTAGTAACTGCCAAGCGATCAACCTATGCGGCGCGGAAAAATAAAACAGAAGGGACAAGACAAGGCTCCCATGATTATATGTTTTCCAGAAATCCATATACATACCGAGACTCATTCTTTGGCGCTTCCTGTTTTTCCGGTCAGGAGCTGGTTTACAGGGATGCTCAGGCCTGCTGGAGTATGAATTATTACGGAACAGTTTTACATGAAGCCTTTCATGGTGATTTTTTGAAAGAGGCACTTATGCTTGTCGATACGCAAAGACCCTATAGGGGACCTGCTATGTACAGAAAAGGAGAATATACCTATATTTCAGAAGTAGAAGGAGACATCTGTTTATTTCAAGGTCATGAAAGCATATTTTATCAGACGCAGAAAATATATGAGGGCTGTTTTCACGGCGGAGTGATTCGATAGGGAAAGGCGTGATAAGCTGATTATATTAAATAATCTGATCCGGTATGATCTGTATCAAAATCAGTGACTGCACGCAGTTGGAAACGGAGGCAATTATGCAGAATAAATATCAGCAGAAATACACAGAGATATTTCAACAAATCGGAGACCACGCCAAACTGGTACTTGCGACTTCTCTTAACAACAAGGTTTCCGCTAGAACAATGAGTTTCGTCATTCTGGAGGGAAGCCTTTACTTTCAAACGGATAAAGGGATGCGTAAATATCAGGATATAAAGGGAAATCCAAATGTTGCATTATGCTTCTCCAATATTCAGCTTGAAGGAATTTGTGAGGAAATCGGACGACCTATCGAGCATGAGGACTTTTGCAGACTGTTTCAACAACACTTTCCATCGTCCTTTGAAGCCTATAGCCAGCTTCCAAATGAAAGGTTATTTGTAGTGAGGCCAACGTTCATTCAAAGATGGAGCTATATCAATGGATCGCCAATGATAGAAAGACTCTATCTTCATGAAAAGCAGTATCATGAAGAAGTCTATCTGAACGATGATTGAACGTATATGATTTGTAATAGTTACTGGGATATGAGCATACGGATATCATCTGTATGTCTGCCATAAGCCCTGCAGATAAAAAAACGCAGACTGTGGATTACGTTACTGTGATGTAATCTGTTTTCTACGGTTTTTTGTATATGTTCATATAGAGCCTGATGCAGAGGCTTATATAAGAGAACTGCCATAGCCGCCAAATGCATGACCTGATTGTGAGAAAGTGCAGTTTCAATGGCTCGTATTAAAACTGCAGCTCCGTAATAGAGCTTGTCTGGAATGCCTGATTACATTGACTATACCAGTGTAATTTCGATCCACCAGCGCTGAAATATGCAATTAGTGCTTTCTTCATCCTAACTCCTCCTTTATGATTGATATAAAGATTCATACGCCTTTACTATACAACTTAAAGTTCACTATAAGTCAAGTGTAAAATATAAAAACCTACACTGTAAAGAAGTTGATACGCGTTTGTAGCGATAGGATGAAGGTATTTTTACTATAAGAAAGAAATATGATACCCTATCTTTTCACGAATGTAGAAGCACGGACAGCTATGCTTTGAAGGTAAGTGATGCATATCCATGTACTGCTTTTTCATCATACTTGCTCCATGGCAGTATGTTTGCAGAGAAACTGTGTTGTACAAACAATCAAGAGTTAGAGGTTACGCTAGATCTCCTGCATTTTTCACTATGCTTCAGCACCATGCCTTCCTTCTTGGAAGTTGCTTCTACTTTCAGCGTTGTTTGAAGAACAGCATGCTATTCCCCAATCCAGGATTTGATTTGTCCCAGGCTGTGATAGCCGCTGACACTTCCCTGTATGGAGCCATTCTGCATATATACTAGTGTGGGAATGCTCATAACCTGAAACATGTCGGCCAGCTGAGGCTCTTCATCAATGTTGATTTTCACGATTTTCGTATGTTCCGCCTCCTCGCTGATCTGTTCGATGACCGGCTTCAGCATCTGACAGGGACCGCACCAGTCTGCATAGAAATCAATGAGGACAGGCTCTGTGCTGTCCAGTATTTCCTCTTCATAATTCTCGCTTGTTACATGTATTGTCATAATCATGACCTCCTTGCTTTATCTTACGCATAAAGCATACTACCGGCGAACAAAAACTTCAGTGACTTTATCACATTCCTGAAATATACAGCCTGTCCTACAGCTCCTGTACTAGGATAAGCGTGTAATCATACAAGGTGGGAAAAACAGTTTTTGAGGAGGCAGGTTTTTTATGCATTGACTTTTTCCGGCAGTGAAGGAAAAACGGCAGGGCGTATTGAATCACACTGTCCATCGTTCTATAATGGAGAAAGATACAAAAGGGTTCAGGTATGCATGCTTATACCAAGATTGTGAAGGCTTGCTTCCGAATGCATCTGTATACCTGAAAGGAGAGGAGATTTTATCATGGCATTTTATACGATTCTATTCAGTCCCTGCGGCGGAACAAGGCGCATTGCTGAAATACTGGAGCGTGAATGGAAGGAAGAACAACGTATCTGTATCGACCTTTGTGATCCACAGGTAACAAAAAGTCTTCCTTATTTTAAAGAGGATGATACCTGCATCATAGCTATGCCTTCCTATGGAGGAAGAGCACCACAAACAGCATTGCAGCGACTGCGTGTCATACAGGGAAATCATGCTTCTGCTATTCTGGTATGCAGCTATGGCAACCGTGCCTATGAGGATACTCTGCTGGAGATGAAGGAATGTGCACAGGAAAGCGGCTTTGTGTGCCGTGCCGCGATCGCGGCTGTTGCCGAGCATTCCATCATGCATCAGTATGGAGCCGGACGTCCAGATGCACAGGATACACAGGAGCTTACTGTATTTGCCCGTCAGATACGGGAGCATTTGGAAAAGGATGCGGCATGTGAGCTGCAAGTAACGGGAAACCATCCGTATAAGCCCTATAACGGAGTTCCGTTGAAGCCTTCTGCAAATCAATCGTGTATGCAGTGTGGGCAGTGCGCCGCACAATGCCCTGTACAGGCGATCCCGATAAAGCATCCGGAAAAAACAGACACAGACCGTTGTATATCCTGTATGCGCTGCATCGCTGTTTGTCCTGTACATGCCCGCAGCTTGAATAAGCTGTTGCTGGCGGTTTCTGTTAGAAAGCTGCATAAGGCCTGTGTGACTAGAAAGAGTAACGATTTGTTTCTGTGACAAAGTCACGGTAAAACGGCGGCTTCTTCTGTATACTGAATACAGGCAGAAGGAGGAGCTGTTTTGAAAAAAGCTTTTGTAGAAGAAAAAGAGTGTGTTGCCTGTGGAACCTGTCTTGTCACATGTCCCCGTCAGGCGATACACATTGCGCATGGCTGTTACGCAGTCATTGATTCTGTGCGCTGTGTAGGCTGCGGTCTTTGCAGTAAGGCCTGTCCTGCAAGCGTTATTGAGGTGCATACATGAAAAAGAAATGGTCAGATTATTTATGGATTGTATCCCTGCTGTATTTGTTTCTCGGTTTGTTTCATATTCTGTTTGCCTGGCTGGGACTCATTTGTTTTCTGGTACCGCTGCTGCTGGCTGTTGGAAAAGGAGAAAAGAGCTACTGTAATCATTACTGCGGCCGAGGACAGCTCATGCAGCGGCTGGGAAATCGGTTTTCTGCACAGCGAGCCTGTCCTGGATGGCTGAGAAGCAGATGGTTTCGCTATGGTTTCCTGCTGTTCTTTCTATCAATGTTTGCCAGTATGCTGTATATGAGCTATGCTGTTCTGCAGGGAAAGCCGCTATCCGCTTCCATCACACTTTTATGGACTGTGCGGATTCCATGGTTTGTAAAGTCCGGTGCACAGGACTGGATACTGCAGTTTGCATACGGCTTTTACAGTCTGATGCTGACAAGCACGATGCTGGGCATCCTCACCATGCTGGTGTATAAACCCCGGACATGGTGTGTATACTGTCCAATGGGTACCATGACACAGATGGTATGCAGAGTAAAAAAAAGGAAATTCTGATAAAAGTATGCTATGATAACGGTAATGATAGGAGTGAGTTTATGAAAAAAGCATTTCAGGTTGAAGGTATGATGTGCCAGCACTGTGAACAGCGTGTAAATAAGGCACTGCAAGGCATGGAAGGTGTTAGCGCCTGTTCGGCAAGTGCAAAAGACGGTATTGTCAATGTGGAGTATGATGCGCAGAAAATCAATGATGCCGCTATTATACAGGCAATCACAGACACCGGATATGATGTAAAAGGGTAAGGAGTGCAGCCTGCAGCTGTTGTCTGAATGGCTGCTGACTGCGTGTTCCTCCATATGATTTAGAAGACAGCGTCTTGTTTCAAAGACGTTTTTTTGTGCGTCTGCGTTTTGAAATTCGCAGTAGCGGTGGCGACACTGTCGTTTTCAATACTCGTATCAAACCGACGCTCACGGTTCCTTGCGTTTTTCGAATAGATGTAATAGCAGGTACCTCCCCATTTCATTACAGGATGCAGCATTTCTTCTATTGGAACATAATATTATGATTGCAGCCTTTTTCAGGATGTTGACCCTTTGTTTTATGGCCAGGCACGTATGGTATATATGTGGTAGAGGAGCAGAAGCAGGATGCATAGGATTATCCTTATAGTGTTTCTAGGGCATGGATATATCGGTCGCTTGGAAGCCTTACTTGCAGCTGTTGCGAATTACAGGCATCCTTATGTCTGTATGAATGGAGAAGAAAATCCAAATGCAATGGGTGAATATAGAAGCGCGGATACCTGACTTCAGAAGCAAGCTGGCGCAGACAGATGTTGAACAGTCATAATCATCATCAGAGCAGAAAAAAACTGTGCTGGCATTTGATGGTTTTCTGTTAGCTGAAATTTCATCATTTTGCGATGCACAGTCCTTTTGTGAGAGTGTATTTGTCGTATGGTTTATAGATGAGAAGAACCGCAGGAATGTCCACGTCCCTCATGGCTTCCGCAGGTATGTCCCTCACCGTGGTGAGAACACTGGATATTCGGATTGTATTGCAGATTGCCGTTCAGAAAGGAGGTAACCTGTGCATCTGCATCACCACATGCGCCACCATACAGCTCGATACCGGCTTCCGCAAGTGCATTCTTCGCACCGCCTCCGATACCGCCGCAGATCAGTGTATCCACCTGATTTGCTTTCAGCAGGGTGACCAGCGCACTGTGGCCGTTACCATTGGTGTCCAGGAGTCTGGTTGCTGTGACTTCCTGATTTGTAACCTCATAAAGCTTAAACATCTGTGTGTGTCCAAAGTGCTGGAACACCTGTCCGTTATCATACGTAACTGCAATTTTCATACTATCATCTCCTGTTGGTTTCTGTGCAAGGTTCAGCTGATAATTGCCGCCGGCTATCACCATTGCACTGCCTTCCATGAGAAAGCGGGAAAGCTTGCGTCTTGCCTCATTATACAGGGATTGTACGCTGCCTCTGCTGGTCTGCATCTGCTTTGCACATTCCTCCTGATTCCATCCCAGATAATCAATTAGACGAATGGTCTCATATTCCTCTACACTCATTTGGATATGACTTGCGGGAATCGGCTCATCTGTATGGATGAAAGCAGTATAGCTCGGTATGGAGGACACGCATTTTTTCTTGCAAGGTCGTGGCATTTTATCAGCTCCTTCTATGTTATCATACGTCAATTATTTGCATATGTCAATAATAATGCTGAAAATCAGCTCTGTTGTTATTTTGTATAAATAGCTGTAGCGTATCGGCAGATGCAGCTGTCAAAGCATTGCTGTTATTCGCACAGCATTTCTATGCATTTTTGTAAGCAGCTGCCAATGCCGCTTCTGAAATTAGTGCTGCCGATTTTGACATATACGGGATTCTGTATATGGAAGCGTAAGGAAGGCAGCGTTAAAATGAAGACAGGATAGGAGGAATGCCAAATGAAAAAGGGTTGGAAATGTATCTGTACCATTGGTGGAGTTGCTGCTCTATGTGCCGGGGCTTCCTTTGTGAAGGATTATCGCAATATGAAAAGGATGGAAAAGAGCCTGGATTCTCTGCCTCTGCATAAGCTCAAGGAAAAGCTTTCCGATATTCAGGAGGATAAAGAGAAAACCGTCCTGACAATACCGAAGGATATGCCAATGCTTGAGCGCTTGCGTGTGTGCAGACACGTACTGCATGGGAATGTCGGGAATCGGGATGCATGTAAATGATGAAGCAATCCAGAGATTTTGCACGTGTATTTAGTGAGAACTGGAACCGCAAGCTGAAATCGGTTAGGCTGCTTGGTGCTGTTGTAAGTCTTTGCATGCTGGTTTGCGCAGTTTTGTGTATGCATTCCGCAGTACCGATGCACCAGGCATTAAAGACGGCTGCCGCACTTGTGATAATTGCACTGGGAATGTATCAGCTGGTGGATTATTACTATATGCCGGTTCTTTTACGGGATGGGGGAACGCTGATTGGTGCTGTGCTGAATACGGTGATCGGTATGCTTCTGCTGTTCTCACCGGTGGAAATCACAGTATCAGTTTTTGCCTATATGTTTGGATTTCTATTGATGATTTTTGGTGTGAATAAAATCACCTTTGCCAATAAGCTGCATTTTTTTGGTATCTTTGATTACAGCTGGGTGATAGCAAGCGGAGTTATGAATATACTTGCTGCTGCTGTTTTTCTGATAATCCCGCTCATATCCATTGTGATGCTGAATACGGCACTTGCAGGCTACTTGGCTGTGGGTGGAATCACATTGCTTGTGGAAGTGGTTACCATGAAAAATATGAAGATAGAGGATGCTCAGGAATGAATGGGGACAGCCGCATATAAAGCATGACTGCATGCTTTAGGTCCTATTAACACAGATGCAGATACGGATAAAATCAGATTAGTAAATGATTCGCAGTGACTTCCACTTGCTGAAAATTAAACAAGGGATATAACAGGCGAAAAAGGAAAGGAATCAAGTACATTGTAAAAAATGAGCTTGATTCCTTTTGTTTATCGTATAGGCGGCAATGTGGATAGCTTTGCATATGCTGTGTGCTAGGCAGCGTATCATTTCCCACCTTTTCTGTAATATTGATACAGGCATCATGTCCAATGCAGAGGGGGGAGTCAAGATCACAGCTTTAAAATCTTTCCAATCTGCATGATGCAGCAGCACTGCTTCAACGGACATTTGTGATTTCGTCAACTGATTGTTATCAGACAATGCGGACTTCCACAGATGAATCTATTTAATGTTTTTTCAAATGCTTATATGCAGTTTTGTCATCTGTTCCAGCACAATCAAAATAAAGCCTTGTAAATAGAGTGAATTTCATCTCTTGAAAGAGGTATTGCACTATTGGAAAGCAGGCGCTGCTGGGATTCGATTACACTGTCTGTGAATCCTTTGATTTCACTTTCCTTCATACCGTATTCATGCAGCGGCTTTCGTGCAAGAAGCGTGGAAAACAGTGTTTCCATACAGGTAAAGGCATCCTCCATGGAACAGGAAAGAGCTTCTGAAAACAGTTTCTTTATATCATATACACTATATTTTTCCCGTGCTTCATATGTTTGGAATACAGCTGTGAAAAACTGATAGTTGGCTTCCCCGTGTGTTACATGGTAGATTCCCGATAACGGATAGCTGAGGGCATGTACTGCACCTGTACCGGTATTGCCAAATGCGATGCCCGCAAAGTTGCTGGCCTGCATGAAATCCCCTAACAGTCGCATGCGTGCATCTTCACCCTCTTTTGCAATAACTTGAAACCCATGTAGCAGCAGGCGAATAGCCTCCGCACTGAACATGCGGGTATAGGCATTGGATTTAGGGGATACAAAGGATTCACTCGCATGAATCAAAGCGTCAATGCCGCTTGTTACAAAATAGAAGAACGGCAGCTTGGACAGCAGCTCCGGAATCAGAACTGCCTGATCCGGATACAGTGCATCGACGGCCAGTCCCAGCTTGGTATGCAGTGATGTAAGCTCACAGATGGAAATCCGACTGACCTCAGAGCCAGAGCCGCAGGTTGTCGGTATGGCGATCAGCTCCCTGCTTTTTTCCGGTGTACATCTGTGCAGAAACATATCCTCAGCACTGGCAGTTCCTTCCAATACAAACAGCTTGGCACAGTCAATCACACTGCCGCCGCCGATTGCAATAATACGCTCAGGCTGTTTTTCCCGCATATCTTTCAGCATCGCATCCAGCATGCGATCATCGGGTTCTCCCTGACCATAATCACTGTGAAAGGCGATAGAAGCCCTACCGGTGGAATCGCGAAAGAATGCTTCGTAAATACTGCGGCTTGCTAAAATGTAATCCTTCTTTTGAAAGGTGAAATCCCTCAGAAACTCCTGTACCGTTTCATATTGCAGAATCTTTGTTTTTTGTTGAAATACGTCCATAATCTTCTCCTTTTTTCTCTTGCTATTATTGTAACAGCTTCTTAAAAAAAAGCATTGAAAACTTCACTTAATTTTCAAGGCACCATCATGAAATATCCGTTCACCTTTGCTAAACTATGACCGAGGTGATATCTATGAAGCAGGTTATACAGAGATTTGAAAAAAAATATTTGCTGGATGCAGATCAGTGCCGCAGCTTTGTAATGCGCATCCAACCATATATTACAGAGGACATTTATCCGGCAAGCACCATATATAATCTTTATCTGGATACGGAGCAGTTTGATCTTATCCACCGTTCCATTGAAAAGCCGCCCTTTAAGGAGAAGCTGCGCATCCGCAGCTATACACCGGTATGCAGTGAAGAGGAACCCATATATCTGGAAATCAAACGCAAATATGCACAGATAGTCTGCAAGCGCAGAATGCAGCTGAGCTATGGTGAATGCCGCAGGTTCCTGAACAATCCCAATCTGAGTGCCAGTCAGATTGAAAAGGAACTATCCTATACGCTGTACCATTATCAGGTGCAGCCTAGAATCTTTCTGGCATATGATCGTATTTCCTATGTCGGAAAACAGGAACAGCAGCTGCGCATCACGATGGACAGCCATATTCGAAGCAGGTTTGACCATCTGTCCTTAAACGATCACGAAAGCAATGAAGAGTTGTTTCACAGAGATATGATTTTGCTGGAAATCAAGGCTGAAAGGAGTTATCCGCTGTGGCTGAGCAGCGTACTTTCGGATATGCGGCTGTACCCAACATCCTTTTCCAAGGTGGGACAGGTATTTTATAAAAAAGAAAAAGGAGAACTGTTATGTTTACAAGCATCTTAAATCTGGAACAGGGTCTGACGATCCTAAACGGCGTGGTGTGCTGCATGAGTGCACTTGGTCTGGGACTGATCATTGCATGGTTTTATCGAAGACTTGGGTATTGCTCTCACAGCTTTACTGTCACACTGGCACTGCTGCCCGCTCTTGTGCAGTTTGTCATCATGATGGTCAATGGTAATCTGGGAACCGGAATTGCCGTTGTCGGGGCCTTTAGTCTTGTTCGGTTTCGCTCACTTCCAGGCAGCAGTAAGGAGATACTGTTCATCTTTTTCTCCATGGCAATCGGACTGGCAATCGGCATGGGCTATGTCAGCTTTGCGGCATTTATGACGATTGTTATCAGTATGAGTGCATGGCTGCTGTTTACTCTTTTGCAGCCGAACAATCTGCAGCTGTATAAGGAACTGAAAATCGTAATTCCCGAGGATCTGGATTATACAGAGGTATTTGACGATATCCTGCAAAGCTACTGTAAACGTGCGGAGCTTGTCCGCGTAAAAACGATACAGCTTGGCGCCATGCTGGAAATGACCTATCATGTGGAGTTGAAGGAAGTAAAACAGGAAAAGCATATGGTAGATGACATTCGCTGCCGCAATGGCAATCTGAATGTAATTGTAGCAAAAAGGCAGGCGATGCAGAATGAATTATAAAAAAGCCGCATGGATGTCCGCCTTTCTGGCCGGAGCACTTGTATTGGCAGGCTGTCAAAGTGATTCGGATACTGAGGACACCACGTTTGCCGTGAACACAAATACTTCTGCGGTGAAGCAAAGCAGCACTCTTTCTCTGGAGGCAGAGGACTACGATACGGAAATCAATGATGCACAAAAAATTTCACTGGATGAGCAAAGCGGTGATGTGAAGATAACAAAGGCCGGCACGTATCAGCTGAGCGGCACACTGAAGAACGGTTCTGTTGTCGTGGATGCCAAGGCTGCCGTTGTTCGCATTGTATTGGATAATGCTCATATCAGGAGTAAAAACAGTGCACCGATATATGTGAAGCAGGCAGATAAGGTCATCATCACACTGCCTAAGGGCACTGCCAGCTCCCTGAAGGATACAGCCTCCTATACTGTGGATGAAAAAGAAGAACCAAGTGCGGCATTGTTTTCCAAGGATGATTTAACGATCAACGGCAGCGGTACACTGAACATCACAGCTTCTTATAAAAACGGTATCCAGTGCAAGGATACGCTGAAGCTGGTAGATACAAATTTGAACATCACGGCAGAGAACGATGGAATCAAGGCCAGGGACGCTTTACTTATTTATAAAGGCAGTTACATGGTGCAGGCTCAGGGAGACGGCATTGTGACAACCAATGAAAAGGAACAGGGAAATCTGTGCATTGATCAGGGAACCTTTGCTATTGAAGCACAGCAGGACGGTTTACAGAGTGCCGGAGATCTTACGATTTACGACGGGGTCTTTACGGTTACCAGCGGCGGGGGATGCGTTAATAAGGTTGGCACCGGCTCCGCATTACAGCCTTGGGGAGAATTTGATGATCATGATGAAGCAGTCCAAAAGAGCCAGAAGGGAATCAAGGCCGCTAAGAATATGGTACTGTATAAGGGAAGCTATACCATCAGCTCTCATGATGATGCCCTGCATGCCAATGGAAGTATGGATATCAAAGGCGGTACCTATACCCTGTCAAGTGATGATGACGGTGTGCACGCGGATGATACGCTGACGATTCACAATGGCACAATACAGGTCAAACAGTCCTATGAAGGAATGGAGGCGAATACCATTCAAATCAAGGGTGGAGCACTTCAGATAAAAGCGAGTGATGACGGCATCAATGCGGCCGGTGATTTGGGGAATCCATTGCTTACCATAGACGGAGGAACCATTTATGTAGACGCTGATGGAGATGGGGTGGACAGCAATCAGGATATTGTGATGAATGATGGTACCCTGATTGTCATGGGGCCTGAAAGCGGCGGCAACGGGGCACTGGATTATGATGGCAGCTTTGCGATGAACGGGGGAACGCTGGTTGCAGTGGGAAGCAGTGATATGGCGATGGCTCCTTCGACCTCCAGTACACAGCCCTCTCTTATGATTCGTACAGACAGTACACAACCTGCGGAAACGATTTTGTATGTGCAGGATGAAGATGGCGAAATCATACTGGGTGTGTCTTCGGTGAAGGCATGGCAGAATGTGGTCATCAGTACGGGGACATTGAAGAAAGGGAGTACCTATGATATCTATGTAGGCGGCAGTGCATCCTCCGTGAAAAATGGTGTCTTTACAAACGCAAAGAGCGGTACGTTGCTGGCATCCATGACGCTGAATGATGTGGTGTCCACGTATGGAAATGCAGGTATGCTGCAGGGGCCGCAGGGAGACGGTAGGCATCCATAAATAACAAGCGAAGAACGCATCGTATTGCATAAGTACAGATAGTTAATCCTATGTATAGCTTATAAGTCTGTAAATAACAGCGCTGAGCTGTTCTGAAGAGAGCTTGTATTCATTTACTATGAAAAAAGAGCTGCTCAAACAGAGATTCATCTGATTAGGATATAAGTATAACAAAACAGGAAGGAGTATCGTTTCTAAGAATGTTAGGAACGATAGTTCTTCTTTTATGTTACAGTCCCTGTTAGCGAAGAAGAATCAAAAAGGAATACAGTCACCTTTTTTCATGTGCTACCTGTCTGTAAAAGACAAGATTTACCAGTTTTGATAAAAAATGAGATTTCCTTTCATCAGATGGACAAATTTCAGTTGTATATGCCGGAAAATGACTTTATAATAAGAATGTAACAAAAAAAGGGAATTTATACTCTTCATAAAAATATAATATACATAAACTTAGTAGAAGGGAGGAAGCTGAATATGAAAAAACACGGATCCATTAAACAGGCGATTGTTCTTGCAGCACTCAGTCTTCTGTTTTTTGCCTGTATTGCAGGATTTTATATCGATCGCATTCGGAACAGTCTGATTACAGATCTGAAGCATAATGTTCAGGAAATCTCCGCTTCTACTACAACCGCGATTGAAATACGGATTCATGATCATATGTCAACCTTGGAGAACATATCCTATATGCTCCAGAATGAGCATACCACCGATACGGAAAAGCTGCTTCAGGCACTGATGAGTGCCAGTGCAAACAGTGAATTTATGCGTTACGGCATTACCGATGAAAAGGGAAACTGTCTGACAACGGACGGAATGCAGTTTTATGTGGGAGACCGGGAATATTTCAAAGAAGCCCTGAAGGGGAAATCCTCCTTCTCCAATACCCTGCATGATAAAATCGGGGGGTATGATCTCAATGTGTTTGCCACACCGGTTCGCGCAGAGGATGGCAGTATCCGCAATGTATTGTTTGCGGCAAGCAGGACAAAGGATGTGGCAGATAAGCTGCTGATGGAAATTTATGACGGCAAGGGCTTCAGCTCCATCTGGGATGAGGAAGGAAATATCGTCCTTAATTCGAACAGTGAAACCGCCAGCAGGGCCGTACACAATCTCAAGCAGCTGAGCTTTTACGATGATTTCGGTACGGAGAAGCTGAAAAAACAGGAAAGCGGTATTGTAAAATTCAAGTCGATGAACAATGAAGACCGCTATCTCGCCTATGAACCGCTGGGCTATAACAACTGGTATGTGTTTTCCGTTGTTCCGGTGAGCGTTGTGACCAGTCAGATCAATAATGTCATTGTCATAGCGGCGGCTACCTGGTTTCTGGTAGCTCTGGTTCTCAGCGGCATCATATGCTATCTGTATATGTCAAGGGTGCGCAATGAGAAGAAAATTGACAAGGTGGTATTCTATGACGATCTGACTTCCCATTATAATTACAATAAATTTCGCATGGACGTTCAGATGCTGCTGGATAAAGGGCAGGCCGACAGCTATGCACTGATTGAGTTTGATGTCAGTGACTTCAAGCTGTTAAATGAATTGTATGGCTATCAGGGCGGGGATCAGCTGCTGATTACCACCATGCGGCTGTGTGAGGAAAACTGCAGTGCGGATGAGCGTTGTGCACGGATTTCCGCAGACCGTTTTATCGTCTTGTGGGAAATGCGTGATACGGATAGCATTGCGAGTCGTTATGCTGCTTTGATGGAAGCGGTTCAGGAGGATATGCGAAAGCAGCGCGAACAGTTTAAGGCTGATTTTTATGCCGGTGTATATCTGCTCCAGAATACGGATCGTGAGTTCTCTCCATGTCATGACCGCTGTATGCATGCAAAGATGCTTGGCAAGGCAGAAAAGAAACAGCGCTGTACCTTCTTCAGTGAAAAGATGTACGATACGATGCTGTATCAGAAGCGGCTGGAGGGGCAGATGGAGCAGGCATTGCAGCATAAGGAATTTAAGGTCTTTCTGCAGCCGAAGGTTACACTGCGTGATGATATTGTCCACAGTGCGGAGGCACTGGTGCGCTGGGATTCTCCGATATTCGGCATGATTCCGCCGATGGCCTTTATCCCGCTGTTTGAAAAAAACGGTTTTCTGGAACAGCTGGACATGTATATGATGGATGAAGTCTGTCAGCTCTTAAAGAAGTGGGAGCAAACGTATCCCTCGCTGCGTATTTCCATCAATGTTTCCAGAATGTATATCTTCCGCCCCGGCTTTGCCCGGCGTGTACTCGAAATTGTTGAGCGCAACGGCGTTTCCACAAAGCAGCTGGAAATAGAAATAACGGAAAGTGTGATTTTTGACCGCAGCTTGGAGCTGTTCGCCATTATTCAGGAGCTGCGTTCCTATGGGTTCCGTATTTCCATGGATGATTTTGGAAGCGGCTATTCCTCATTGAATATGCTGAAGGATATCCCCATCGATACCATCAAGCTGGATCAGGTGTTCTTTCAGACTAACCACGGCAATACGCAGCGTGCCAGAGATATTGTCGGCGGCGTTTTGAGTCTTGCGAAGACGCTTGGTATTCACAGTGTGGCAGAAGGAATTGAAGAGGCGGATGAGGTTGTGTTCCTAAAGGAGCATGGCTGTGATGAAATTCAGGGCTATTATTATTCCAAGCCACTGTGTGTGGAGGATTTCGAGGCCTATATATGCAGGCAGAATGCAGATAGATGATGTGTTACAGCAGGATTGTGAAAAAGGTTCAAGGCTGTCCGTGAATGGATTGCTTTGAACCTTTTTATGGTATGGCATTTTTTTAAATACCATATCACTGCGAATTGCAAATATCTGATAATACGGGGTCTATTGCAGGTCATTCACCTGCCTGATCCACGCCGCTGCACTGGCATCACTCGGCATGCGCCAGTCACCGCGCGGGGAAAGACAGATGGAACCTACCTTAACGCCGTCCGGCATTGCGTTTCGCTTGAATTGCTGTGTAAAGAAGCGACGGTAGAATATCCGCATGGTATCAAGGATAACCTTACGTTCTTCCTGTGGAAAGGCGAGCACTGCAAGCTTTAGTATCTTGGCAGGGGCATAGTGATTTCTCAGCATGTGGTAGAGGAAAAAGTCGTGATATGCATAGGAGCCGATGGCATCCTCCGTTATCTGTGCGATTTCATCATCTGCCTTCGGTGGCAGAAGCTCCGGCGAAACCGGTGTCGCACAAATATCATCCAATACATCCGCGATATCTGTTTTCTCTGTTTTTCGCATTTCCTGTGCATATGTTTTTACGAGATGGCGTACCAGTGTTTTGGGAATGGATGCATTGACACCATACATGGACATATGATCTCCGTTATAGGTACACCATCCCAGAGCAAGCTCGCTCAGATCACCGGTACCCAAGACAATGCCGTTGTATGTATTGGCTAAATCCATCAGAATCTGCGTTCTTTCTCTTGCCTGTGTATTCTCATAGGTGATGTCCAGTTGTTTCGGGTCATGCCCGATATCGTGGAAATGCTGCTCGCATGCATCATGTATGGAAATTTCTTTCACACTTGTATGCAGGGCAGCCATCAGCTTATGGGAATTGCCGCGTGTTCGCCTTGTGGTGCCAAATCCCGGCATGGTTACTGCAAGGATACCCTTGCTGTTGAGACCGAGCCTTTCAAACGCCATATGTGCTACGAGCAGCGCCAGCGTGGAATCCAGACCTCCGGATATACCGATAATCAGCTGTGTACAATTGATTTTCTTCAATCGCTGTGCAAGTCCGGCAGCCTGCATATGCAAAATCTGCATACAGCGTTTGCTGCGCTGTGCTTCCTCTCCTGGTACAAACGGATAAGGAGAGATGTCACGCATCAGCTGCAGCGGCTGCGTGATCGGGGCAGTTCGTATCGTAACCTCTGTATAGGTGCAGCTGTCCTGAATCTGCATCGCTGTATGAAATTTCAGCCGCTCACTGCGGCATTTTTCCAGGTCGATTTCCCCATAGAGAATGTGTTCCTCTTCCAGTATTTCGGATTCTGAAATGATGGTGCCGTTATCTGCGATGATGTCATGTCCGCTGAATACCAGATCGCTTGTACTTTCACTGACACCTGCCGAGGTATAGACATAGCCGCACATGTTTTTGGCGCTGTGCGTTGTGATTATCGCCTTGCGGTATTCGCTTTTTCCGACTGTTTCATTACTGGCAGACAGATTGACGATTACATTGGCTCCATGCCCGGCATGTCTGGTAGATGGGGGAATAGGCACCCAGAGGTCCTCGCACACCTCGGCGGCAATTACAGCGCCGCTTGTTTCATCATGAATCAAAAGATTCGGTGTGAAGGGTACAGACTTTCCAAACAGACTGATCGTATCCAGCATGCGCTGCTCACTGTCTGAAAACCACCGCTTCTCATAAAATTCATTATAATTCGGGACATAGGTTTTGGGAACGATGCCGAGAATATCATGCTTATATAGAAACGCTGCACAGTTAAACAGATGATTCCCCTGTCGAAGGGGAAGACCGACTGCAAGGATGGCTTCACTTTCATTCTCATCCCGCAGTGCTTTCAAGGCTGCCAGACAATCATCCAGCAACAGATTTTGATACAGCAGATCCTGACAGGTGTAAGCACACAGCGACAATTCAGGAAACACCGCAAGCCGTATATCGGGGCGCAGGGTATGCAGCAGTCTCTGCATGGTCTTTCGATTGGTCTCCACATCCGCAATCTGAACAGCAGGCGTAATACACGCAACATGAAAGTATCCGTAATTTTCCATAATATCTGACCTCACTTTCCTGTTTAGTATAAGCAAAAAGTAAGCAAAATACAATAAATTCATATATGGAAGGTGAATGCATACCTTGTAATGCAGTACAAAAAGCGATACAATGGAAACAGGAAAGGATTGTGAAACTATGCTTGTCCATTCGGACAAAAGAAAAAAGCGTACATCCAAACAATATATACAGCCGGGCCCGTTTCAATAGAGAAGGGTATTTCTTTATGGAAAAGTGAGGCTGAATAAACAATGAATAAAGAAAAAATGAATTATGAACAGCGTCTTCTGCATGTGACGGTCGCTGCGGGAATTCTGTTTTCCGTAATCGAGGTCATGATGGCAATCTATACAAATTCTCAGGCGGTGCTGATGGACAGTATCTATGACGGTGCGGAGGCTGTTGTCCTTGCGCTGATGGTCTTTCTTGTACCGCTGCTGTACCGCCCGTATTCGGAGCGCAAGCCATATGGCTACTCCCAGCTGGAGTCCTTCTTTTTGTTGATGAAGGGAGGTTTTCTGGCAGCTGTAACTATTGGATTGATCGTTGGTAATGTACAGATGATCGTTAATGGCGGTAATCATGTGGATCAGGGAATGATTGGCTGGTTTGAGCTGTTTCTGGCAGTGCTGTCCGCTGTCATACTCATCGCCTTACTGGTGATGAATCGCCGTGTCGATTCTCCTTTGATAAAAGCGGAGCTGCTGGGCTGGAAAATTGATGTGTGCAGCAGCATCGGTGTTGCCGCTGCGTTTCTGTGTGCCGGCCTGTTGGCCGATACCTCGCTTGCATGGCTGTCTCCCTATGTGGATCAGATTATCGCCATCGTCATTGCGATGATCATGCTGCCGCAGCCATGGCGTATGATGAAGGATGCATTTCGCAGTCTGATTCTGTTTGCGCCTGAGGAGGATGTAACACAGCGGATTCGAAGGCTGGCGGATCATGAATTCGAACGGTATTCCTATGAACCAACCTTTTATAATATCATACAGACCGGACGAAAGCTTTGGGTGGAAATATACATCCGCAACGATACCAATATGATCAATGTGACGCAGCTTGCGGCTATACAGAAGCAGCTGAGCAGCTCCCTGCAGGATATTTATGATGATGTCTATGTGGAAATCACACCGGATATCAAAGAAGCGGCAGGCTGATTCTCAGGTATATGTAATTTGAAAAACGGCTTACAGCATCCTCGCAGAAAGGTCAAGTGCAGGACAGCCTGAAAGTCCATCACTTTAGCTTATTCTAAAGGTGAACAGTATACTATCGTCAGAAAAGGAAGCCCCTGTACACAAGGACTTCCTTTTTCAAAAGACATCCTGTAGCGAATTGGGTTCTTTCTCGATTGCAGGTAAACGTAAAATAGGGAGACTTCCAACTATTGCAGTTATCAATACAAGTTGAAGTCTCCCCTTTTGCAAACACCCTAAAGTAAGAAAGAACCGCGAATTGCTGTACAGGATGTCTGTTTTATTTTTTTATGTGTTTATTCTTTGGTCAGTAAATCCAGATTATCCAGATATTCACTTTCGAATGCAAGCTTTTTTTCTGCATCATTTGTATATTTCTTAACCAGAGCACTGGATTTGATTACCGGCTGCAATGTTCCGGCACCGGCTACACAGCCACCCGGACATGCCATACCCTCCAGCAGATAGCCGTTTCTTTTTCCAGCCTTTGCCATCATCAGCATGGTGCGGCAGTTTTTCAGACCTTCAGCGGAATCGATCAGAACCTCCTTGTCCGGATGCTCCTTCTGAATACACTGCTTCACCGCATTGGCAACGCCTCCGCTGACTGCAAAGCCACGACCATTGGCAGTGCCTTCCTCAAATGGAGCGTCTGCCTCGACCTGCGGCAGGTTGATTCCCTTTGCTTCAAACATCCCCATTACCTCTTCAAAGGTCAAGACAAAATCCACATCACTTCTCACACTTTTCCGGCTGGCTTCCAGCTTCTTTGCGGCGCAAGGTCCGATGAAGACAACCTTTGCGTCCGGCTTCTGCTTTTTGATCAGCCGTCCGGTCAGTACCATCGGAGTCAAAGCCATGGAAATATACGGCTTGAAGTCCGGGAACAGCTTTTTCGCCATAACAGACCATGCAGGACAGCAGGAGGTCGCCATGAACGGCTGCTCAGCCGGTACCTTGCTCAGGAAATCCTCAGCTTCCTCCACTGTACAAAGGTCAGCACCGATTGCAACTTCAACAACATCCGCAAAGCCAAGCTCCTTTAATGCTCCTTTTACCTTTTCCGGGGTGACAGTCGGTCCAAATTGGCCGACAAAGGCAGGGGCAATCGCGGCAATCACCTCCTTACCGGACTTCATCGCATGAATGGTTTGGAAAATCTGTCCCTTATCGACAATGGCACCGAATGGACAATTCACCAGACACATACCGCAGGATACACACTTATCATAGTCGATTTCCGCCCGACCCAGCTCATCGGAGGTAATGGCATCCATACCGCAGCTTCTTGCACAAGGACGCTCCAGCTTATTGATTGCACCATATGGACACACATCCATACAGCGTCCGCATTTGATGCATTTTTCCTGATCGATGTAGGATTTTCCGTTCACCATAGAGATCGCATCCTTTGGACATACCTCCTTGCATGGATGTGCCAGACAGCCCTGACACGTATCGGTTACCACAACCGTCTTTTCCGGACATGCATTGCAGGCAAACTTGATAACGTTTACCAGTGGGTCATCGTAATATTTTTCGGCGATGGCACTCTCTTCAATACCATCACTCAAGGAAGAATGCTCATCCATTCTTCTTACAGGAAGACCGATTCCAAGACGCAGGCGCTCACCAACAATGGCACGCTCCAGAAAAATAGAATCACGGTAAGTAGCACGTTCTCCCGGGATAATTTTAAATGGCAGCTTTTCAATACTGCTTGCATAATCTCCGCCTTCATAGGCAAGGCGGGCGATTTCTGTAAAGACATTTCTTCTTATATCAGTTACTGAATTGTAAATACCTCTCATAACGTTTCACCTCGATTCCATTATACTGTATTTATTTCTATTTGTAAGCAGGAAATGTAAATTTGTGAAATTTTTCGTTACCTCTATAATCAATCGCTTTTTCAGTGAATGACAGCGAGAAGCTATGAGACAAAGGAAATGAATAAGACACATGGTAGACAAAAATTCCAAGCAGCAGGAACGAAAGCATCGTGTTCCAGCAGGGTGGCCTGCGGTATGTATCCCTTATAAATACTTATAGAGGAAAAAATTTGATATGCTTTATGCATACGATACTGCGGCAATGCATATCGCGGTGTATGTTTCGATTTGAATGGAAATCCGGTGATGAAAAGCAGCAGAGGTTTTTCAGCCGTAAGGTACACAAGCAGACAGAATTCTGCTATAATTTCAGAAACAAAGGAAACAGGTGATGGTATGGAAATCGAAGGATTGGTAAAGAAACAGCGTGCATATTTTCGCACGCAGGCAACAAAGGATTTGGAAATACGCCGAAATGCATTGAAGAAGCTGCGTTCAGCAATTCGCGACATGGAAGCGGAAATTCATGCGGCTCTGCGCGCAGACCTCAATAAATCCGATATGGAAGCGTATATGAGCGAAACCGGTATGGTGCTGAGTGAGCTGACCTATCAGCTTCGCCATATGGAGCAGTGGGCAAAGCCAAAGCGCGTACATACACCACTTGCACAGTTTTCAGCAAAAAGCTGGACGCAGTTTGAGCCTTATGGGGTAGTTCTGGTAATAGCGCCGTGGAATTATCCGTTCCAGCTTTCACTGGAGCCGGCGATTGGCGCGATAGCGGCAGGGAATACGGTCATCATCAAGCCGAGTGCCTATGCGAGCGCAACCTCTGCCATCATCGCAAAGCTGATTCGCCGTTGCTTTCCCAGTGAATATGTGGCAGTGGTTGAGGGAGGCCGCCGTGAAAATACAGAGCTGCTGGAGCAGCGCTTTGATTATATCTTTTTTACCGGCGGAGTAGAGGTCGGCCGTCTGGTCATGGAAAAGGCCAGCAGATATCTGACACCGATCACGCTGGAGCTTGGCGGTAAAAGTCCATGCATTGTAGATAGGAGCGCAAATTTGAAGCTGGCTGCCCGCCGTATTGCGTTTGGGAAGTTCCTGAATGCGGGACAGACCTGTGTTGCCCCGGATTATGTATATGTAGAGGCATCGGTGAAAAATGAGTTTCTGGCTTATCTGCAGGACAGTCTGCATACCTTTTTTCAGGGAAGTGCCATGGATTGTGCAACCTATCCGAAAATCATAAATAAAAAGCATTTTGCCCGCCTTTGTGCACTCATGCAGGAGGGAAGCATCTGTATGGGCGGAGCCATCCGTGAAGAAACGTGTCAAATCGAGCCAACGGTAATTGAGAATATCTCATGGGACAATGCCATCATGCAGGAGGAAATTTTTGGTCCGCTGCTTCCGATACTGACCTTTACGGATCTGGATGAGGTTGTACAGACACTTCTGGATAAGGAAAAACCTCTGGCATTGTATCTGTTCAGCGAGCAGAAGCAGAATCAGCACAGGGTGTTGTCAGCTCTTAGCTATGGGGGCGGCTGCATCAACGATACGATTATTCATCTGGCAACGAGTGCGATGGGCTTTGGCGGTGTTGGTCAAAGCGGGATGGGAAGCTATCACGGCTATGACAGCTTTCAAACCTTCTCTCACCGCAAGAGTATCGTAAAAAAAGCGAACTGGATCGATCTGCCTTTTCGCTATCACCCCTATACAACATGCAAGCAGCGCCTGGTGCGTCTGTTTCTGAAGTAGGTGTTTATGCGTCAGAGAAAGCTAACGGTCATTCTGCTTTGCATCCTGCTATTGCTGTATGCGGGAAATGCGCTTGTGCAGGCGTTTAACCGCGAGGACGGCATACCGATTATCGGCTATCACCATGTTGTTCCGGATGCTGATAAACAGGCCTTCTTCCCGAACAACATGTGGGTGATCTCCCTCTCTGATTTTGAACGGCAGATGCAGCTGTTAAAGGAAGAGGGCTACCACAGTGTGACACTGGAGGATGTATATGCCTGGAAGATGGGGAAGAAAGATTTGGATGAGAAAAGTATTGCCATCACCTTTGATGACGGATTTTATTCAACGACGAAATTTGCACAGCCGGTATTGAAGCGCTATGGCTTTACCGGCTCGGTATTCGTGATTGGCTCGGTTATTGATGAACAGCACGGTCCCTATGATCCTAAGCTTCGCCAGCATGCTTCCCATGCGGATATGCAGGATGAACGTGTGCTGCAGTATTTCTCACATTCCTATGATCTTCATCATAAGAATGCGGATGGCTTTCGCATCGATCAGCTGAACGATGAACAGCTGCAAAGGGATACGGAGCAGGCCGCAAAGCAGGGCTCTATCACCTATTACGCATATCCGTATGGGAAATATAATAAAAGAATACAGAAAATTCTGAATGATAACGGCACGCGCCTTGCCTTTGGATACAATGAGAACCGCAAAGCAAAACGCAGTGATGATTCCTATGCACTGCCGCGGTTTAATGTAAACGCCTATACCAGACTGGATGTATTCCGCGCCATGCTGGAAAGCAGGTAAGAAAAAAACACAGATTTTCCCTCCACCATTGTGATACGCCTATGTTGGGCATCGGACATTTGCATATAGTGGATTGAGATGGATGAAATCTCATATAAAGGAGGAAATCTTACATGTATAACTCAAGATGCAATTGTTCTTCCAACAGCGGACGCGGGTCTTCCTGCGCACGCAATGGAGAAAGAATTCTGGTAAACCAGTCCGGCTGCAATACGGAAAGCCGTTCCCGCTGTTCCTGTGTCAACACCTACCGTCCGGGCTGCGGTGGTAATCATGGCAGCTGCGGCTGTCATCACCATGACAATGACTGCGGTTGTGGAAGCAATGGAAACTCTCATGGCTGTGGCTGCGGCAATCACCGTCCGTGTCCGCCAAGACCATGTCCACCAAGACCATGCCCGCCAAAACCGTGTCCGCCAAAACCATGTCCACCGAGACCATGCCCGCCAAGACCGTGTCCGCCACGCCCTAGCTGTGAGGACCGCTGCCGTGAGCAGTATCGCCGCTGCATGAGAAACTGCCGACTGCGTGATGATGATCTGCGTGAGGATTATGCGGAAGCATTCGACTATGATGAAACAGATAGAAAATACGAAGAGTACGAAGAATACGAAGATTAACAGCTGATTCCTTTTTCAGGCGATTCATATAACAAACGGACTCCTGCATGTATTGCAGGGGTCTTTACTATTGTGGGAATTTGCATATTTGGCGAATTAGAATTATTTACAGTTATATGTGTATAAATCGTCATGTTAGAGAGAAAGAAAAGCAGAAAGAAAACACAAAAGATCTGCAGGGGATATTAAGATATCGATGAAGAAATTGATATATTCAAAATAAAAACAGTCAGCATAGTGAGATATACCAATGATATGCCCATTTGCAAAAACGTCGTTCTTTATTTTTCAATGCAGTTTAAACAGGATAGTATGCTTCGGCTTAACTGGGAATGTAGCAAGGTTGTGTAAACAAGCTGAAATGAATCTGCTTTAAGCCAAAAAATACCTGCCCTTTCTATATGAAGATTTATACAGAGGTATTGCGTAAAAGCGTTAAATATACTATAATTGCGTTATATCGCATTTAGAAAGATACCTAGGCAATATCAAAGCGATAGAAATAGAAGTGGAGTCTTTTATAGAATTCACTTCTTTTTGTATTCACTATTCTTAAAATAGCAGTTCCATCATATATTCCGAAAGGATATAAGTATTGAGTAAGCTCGATTATGTCAATAAGTGGTAAATAGGTGACTGCTTTTATTTTTTACTCATGAAGAAATCCAGCTTGCAACCCGGGAGTTTATTCATTCATGACAATTTCATTTCACTGTGTTAGAATGAAGCTAGTCATAGGAGGAATGAATTATGGATAGAGCAGTAACCACCTTGTTTATGCTGATGTCAGTAGATGGGAAAATCAGTACCGGGTCATCGGATGAATTGGATGTAGATAAAGACTTTCCTAATATAACCGGCGTTAAGGAGGGACTTCATCAATATTATGAATTTGAACAAATGAGTGATCTATGGTCCTTTAATACCGGTCGAGTTCAGCAGAAAATGGGAGTAAATGAAGAGGATTTCCCGGCAAAATCGCCTGTATCCTTTGTGTTGCTGGATAATCATCATCTAACGGAGCACGGCATTCGGTATTTCTGTCAGTTGTCCAAGGAATTTGTGTTGATTACACAAAACCCCGCACATCCGGCATTTTTAGTAAAGGAAGATAATTTACACATCATCATGCAGGATACATTGGATCTGGCAGGCGCTTTGGAAATTTTAAAAGAGGATTATGGATGCAGTCGATTAACGGTACAGTCAGGAGGTACCTTGAACGGACTTTTTTTGAGGAAGAAATTGCTGGACTATATAGATATTGTTGTTGCCCCGATATTGATTGGCGGAAAAGATACTGCAACACTGATTGACGGAGCTTCCATCACATCTGTAGATGATTTGCATGCATTGGGAGTACTGAAGCTGGAAGCGTGTGATGTACTGAAAAATTCGTATATTCGCCTAAGATATAAAGTGATCAATTGAAAAGCTGGTCGGTTTAAAATGTCAGTATTTTAGTATATAGGCGCTAAGGCGATAAGACGGCACACTTTCTTTTATGGATACTGTAACAGCATATGCAATAGGAGGGCTGTTTCACTTGGCTGTATTGGTTAGGCAGTGCTTGTTGTTGATGGTACTTTGACAGCATAAAATATTTTAGAATTACGGAGGATAACAAAATGAAAATCATGGAAGCAATAGATAGAAATCCAACACTGACAGGGCAGCTGCTAGAGGTGTGGGAAAGCTCTGTAAAAGCAACCCATCTCTTCCTGTCAGAGGAAGAAATAGAAAATATTAAGAACTATGTGCCACAGGCAATACAGGAAATACCGTATTTGATTATCGCGGTAAATGAACATCAGGTTCCTGTAGGATTCATGGGAATTGCAGAGCAGCATCTTGAAATGCTCTTCATTTCTGACGAAGAAAGAGGAAAAGGCTTGGGCAGAGAATTGCTTACATTCGGAATAGAAAAATATTCAGTGAATGATCTGGCAGTAAATGAACAAAATCCTCTAGCAAAAGGGTTTTATGAATACATGGGATTTAAAGTGTATAAAAGGACAGAGTGTGATGAACAAGGCAATCCATACCCACTTTTATATATGAAATTGAATTGATCTGTCCGAATACACAAACGAAGCTGCTAGAATATTCACAGGGTATGGAAAGGCTGTATGTATGGGTCTGAGCCTGCTGATCAAAGATATGGTTCATTCTTACATATAATAGAAAAGGCAACAGAAGAAGATTATGTGCAATCAAGCTTTTGTAGATACCATTGGACATCTGAATTTTCTGAAACAGGCTTGTAATATGAATGTTTATCAAAGGTAGGTGTACAGTTCTCACTGGAGAATCCATTACCTACCCATTTGTTGGAATCAGGACTACAAGGGACTCATAGATAAGCATGAATAGATTACTATAAGCAGAATATGCGCAGGAGGATGATGGTGAAAAACAGGAAAAACAGAAAATCCAGTTCTAATGATAAAATCGCATGGGGCCTGATTTTGGGATTTATGGGCGGACTATTATTGGATAATATAGCTCTTGGTTTCGTGGTTGGGTTGCTGATTGGCAGCTTGCCTGAATGTATAGAGAAGGGAAAGAAATAAATTAGAATAAAGGAGGATAACATGGATGAATTTACGATCAATGAAATGAAAGAAATGCAGCTGATTTTGCAAGAAAAATATAAAGATAAATGGGAAGGTATTTCTGTTCTAGCAGGCAGGAACAAGCTGCTTTGGATGATTGGAGAAATAGGCGAAGTAATAGACATCGTAAAAAAGCATGGGGATTTTGAAGCGGCTCATCAGGAAGATATAAGAAAAGATCTAATTGAAGAATTAGCTGATGTTCTAATGTATTATAACGATATTTTGTTGTGCTATGATATATCTTCCGAAGAATTAAAGACAGCATATAAAGAAAAATTCGAAAGAAACATGAAACGCTGGTAAAGGTATGTACTGCACGGCCTCTATACAAGTGCTGTGATAAAGCTAAACAGGAGGAGCAATTTGAAAACACGTATGGAATACACCTGTCCTCTGGAGCTGACGCATGATGTTACAAAAGGTAAATGGAAATCGATTATCCTGTGGCAGCTTGGAAAAGGGCGTCGCTCATTATCTTCCTTGAAAAAAGAAATACTGGGCATCACACAGAAAATGCTGATGGAACAGCTGAAGGAGCTTTTGGAATACGGTATGGTTGAAAAGCATACGTATGCCGGTTATCCGCTGCATGTTGAATATTATCTTACCAAGCGCGGAGAGCATATGCTGGAGGCGATTGCAATCATGCAGGAAATCGGAGTGGAAATGATGCTGGAGGATAACCGTGAGGAATTTTTGAAGGAAAAGGGACTTATATAGTCACAAAAAAGTGGGTAATGTACAAATGCTGCCAATCAGACTACAATGGAGGAAAGGTTGGTGAGTGATATGATGAAAGATTGTGAAGCAACGATTGGCAGGCTGATAGATAAACAGACAACAGCATTTATCAGCTCCGTGGATCCGGACGGCTTTCCAAACACGAAGGCAATGCTTTCTCCGAGAAAGAGGATCGGTATTCAAACATTTTATTTTACGACAAACACATCCTCCATGCGGTCAGCACAGTATCGAGAAAACCCGAAGGCATGTATTTATTTCTGTGATAAACGCTATTTTCGAGGTGTTATGCTGATAGGAACTGCAGAAATTCTGGAGGATACTAAAAGCAGGGAAATGATATGGAGAGAAGGGGATACCATGTATTATCCTGAGGGAGTAACGGATCCGGATTATTGTGTTTTAAAGATTACTGTAACAAAGGGCAGATATTATTCCAACTTTCATTCGGAAACGTTTGCTGTACCTGCTGTGAAACCGATAACTCCTGAATAATCGATTTCCTGCTGAAATGCAATGGATAAAAGCATATGCCCAGGGAAATGAAATTCATGGTCGGAAAAGCAGAAGGATATTGCAGGCTGTTACCTACATATGCCTTCAAAGAGCAGAAGCTTCTGTTTCTTCAGCATCAGTAAATGTAATTGCTTTATGTGGATATATTGATTAGGAGGTGGGCTGCCTGCTGGAAACCGGACAAGCGAAATAAAAGGAAAAACCATGTAATGCGTTCGGATTTTATGTATGTCTTTCACAGGAATCGGATATCCGCAGACAATTATGGAAAGGGCTTTGTGCAGATTAGACTGTACATTCCCTTTTTTGTTAAGTATAATCTACATAACAGGCTTTATTGACACAATCTTTTGAGGCTAGTGGATCTAAATGATGAGTCTTGATATTCATATGAGAAATCGTATTCGGTCTAGCCTCTCCCTGAGGTTAATGGATCTTAATTCAAGGTCGGTACATCTAAATATGAATACAAAGCTTTGTGTTTGCAGTAGCTTTACATAGAATCACCATCTTTGTACCACCCTGATCCGTGGGATGACCAGCTACATCTATTTTATATCCATAACAAAAAGTCATGGATGAGTTACACAAAGAGCTGTTAAAGGTTGCAGGAAGTTCTGGAAAGCTTTTGCTTCAGCTGAAAAAACGGTATAGAACGATATGCGTTGAATATAACTCAGCGTAAACTTGTGAAAGTGATTGTTCTTCATGGAAGGGGAAATGGACATGGAGCAGAATTCAAAAGACAGTATAGAGAAAACAAAACAAGGATTCGAAGAAAGCTTCAAAAAAGCAGCATATTATGATATGCAAACACAGGACGCATCACACCTAGAAGCAATCCTGAGTTTTCTACCGATACGTCCGGGCATGAAAATATTGGATCTGGGAACAGGAACAGGTTATCTTTCCTTTGCAATTGCGAAGCGATATCCGGACTGTGAAATATATGGGCTGGATATCGTTGCGGAAACATTATGCAGGAATCGTGATAAAGCAAATGCTTTACATAGGAGGAATCTGCATTTTATATGCTATGAAGGTATAGACTTTCCATTCGAAGCTGTAACCTTTGATATGGTCATAACCCGCTATGCTCTGCATCATTTTCCCGCAATTACGCAAACATTTCAGGAAGTATATCGTGTATTGCGGCAAAAAGGCTGTTTCTTTCTCTGTGATCCAGCACCCAATGAAGATGATGAAAAACGATTTGTCGATGCTTATATGCAGATGAAAAAGGATGGACATATCAAATTTTATACGCTGGATGAATGGCGGCAGCTTGCAGAGACTGCCGGTTTTACATACCATGATTCTTTTGAAACACAGATCAGATTTCCCAGAAAAATGGATGCTGCGTTCGGATTTGAATGCATTATGAAATCCTTTGCTGAAAAGACGGTCAGCGGATATGATATTGAAATACTGCAGGATGAAATCTGGATTACAGAAAAGGTTCAGAATGTGATGTTTTTGAAATAGTGCGCATGCAAAACGCAAGGCGCATTGTATAGCAGGCAGTAGGGAAGATCATAAACAGGAGGCGATAACGATGGCAACTGAAAATAACATAGATTATGATGGAAAAAGCTTCATTCCAAAGCTTAACAGTGTGAATGGTGAGGTCAGTGAGCAGACTGTATTTCATTACCATCAAAAGGATACTGTCATATGGGCAGAATATGCAGGCGGAGATATCATGAAGGGATTTCTGATTGGAACTGTGGATGAAGCAGGAATGCTGGACTTTACCTATCAGCACCTGAATATAAAGAAAGAAATCAAAATCGGGAAGTGCCACAGCATACCAGTTGTTCTAAAGGATAACTGCATAGAATTACATGAGCAGTGGCAGTGGCTCAATGGTGACCACAGTAAGGGAACCTCCATTCTCATAGAAATATAAGAAGCATATGGATAACAGGACGAAAAGGAGAAGGTGAATTATGAATTACGAAAATACGGAGGGCTGCAGAATCATTCAGGCAGGATTCCAAGAACAGACATTGCAGGTGGTACGTACGATCACCAGAGAAACGATACAGGAAATCTATCCTCACTATTATCCGAAGGGCGCAGTAGATTTTTTTCTCTCACACCATAATGACACAGGAATTCGTCAGGATTTGAAAGCCGGCAGTGTTTAACTTTTATTGAATGAGAAGCAGCTTGCCGTCGGTACTGTCACGCTGAAAAATCATGAGATATGCAGGCTGTTTGTTCTGCCGGCACACCAGAAAAAGGGATATGGCCGCAGGCTAATGGATTTTGCAGAGCAGAAAATATTCGAATGTACAGATATCTGTAGATTCGATGCATCACTTCCGGCAAAGGCAATCTATATCAAACGCGGCTACAGGGAAAGTGCATATCATATCATACCGACAGAAAACGGTGATTTCCTATGCTATGATGTGATGCAGAAAACAAAGAATACAGATAAATAAACAGGTGTCGATCGGCATCCTCCACACGATCGTACAGCATGTCATGCAGAAAGCGAATGTGTGGATATACAATTCTGGAATGTATGCAGAACAGATGTGCTGGCACTGGTACATATGGGGAATGCGACTCCATATAGATGCGGCCGTTTAAAAGAAGAACCGCAAAATGCATAAAACTGTCTCTTATACAAAACCCCTTTGATTCATATTACAGAACAACTCTGATTTCGTATATTCGTAGAAAGGATACATAAAACAGATACAAAACAGAGAACATATGCAAATGTTAAAAATCTTTGACAGACTTCCAAACAGTTTTGCTGGAGTAGAAGAAGCCCATATCGTATAAACATTCATGAAAGGAGTCAACATGGAATTAGGAACCGGTTGTTCATATGCTGCAAAGAAAGATTGTGCGCAGCTTGAATGCGGCAATGCTTTCTCGCGTACAGGCCTCGGCTTGGAAATCGCACGGAGTCTACTGGAGCGTATGCATGGCAGCATCTCTGCAGAGTATGCGCAAAATAGGCTGTGCATCTGTATACGGCTGCCAAATACTGCAGAGAAAACACATACCGTGTGAAAGTTTAGCAACAGGGGAAAGCACATGCCGCGGATTCCAAAAAACGGTGCTGTAAGACCTGATAAAGACAACGCGTATGGCAGTAAGGCTTACCGTCAAACAGATAGTGACTGTCATCATGACTCACAGCTGCATGACGACAGCAGAAGCTGGAATGGTGGAAAGGTCTGTGCTTAACAGATTTTGAATGCAGCATATTTACAGCGGGGCTTCTCTCATCCGCCATGCGTCCAAGCGTTAAAGCCTGTAGCATACGAAATATAACAGGAAAAGGTGGTAATGCGGCGTATTTGCTGTACATTACCTCTTTTGTTTACTATAATTTAGATTAAGGTAGGAATAAACGAGAGCGGTGGATATCATTCCGGCAAATGGTGGAAAAGGACTCGGTGTCAAAAAGGTTCTGGACTATGTTCCGTTCACCAAAGAGGAAGCCATCGCCTTTGGAGATAGTATCAATGACATTGAAATGCTGCAGGCAGTTGGAACCGGCATCGCCATGGACAATGCCAGTCAGGATGTAAAGGCCGTGGCGGATGTAATCTGCGGCAGTGTCAGGGAGGAAGAAATTTACCGGTATTGTAAGGAAAATCACCTGATCTGACAGGCCATCTGCATGATGATTGATTGAATATCAAGGAAAAAAGGAAGTGAAGCTTATGGATGCTTATATACGTGTAGGAATCGGTGTTTTGATTCTTCAAAACGGAAGGCTGCTACTGGGACACCGCGTATGCAGTGCAGCGGATACCGGTGGGATTTATGAACCGGATTCCTGGTGTCTTCCGGGTGGAAAGCAGGAGTATGGGGAGACGATTTTAGAGGGTGCCGTAAGGGAAACAAAAGAGGAAACCAATCTGGATATCAATGACTTACAGGTGTATAGTGCCGTTGATGATCTGCAGCCGGGTAAGCATTATGTCACCATTCAGGTGATAGCCCGTGCCTGCAGCGGGACGCTTTGTGTTATGGAGCCGGAAAAGCAGGATGAATGGAAATGGTTTCCAGTCGATCAGCTTCCAAAGAACATATACACGCCTTCAAAAAAATTCATTGATGCTTATTTGAGGACACAGAAACAAGACTATTTACAAGAGGTTCGCAGGAAGGAGACCCTATGAAACAATATGAATATGGTAATGTTGCTTACATAATGAAGGATGTGGTTTTGGCAGTCACGATGGAGCATCGCGATATCATAAATGACTATGCCGTAAAGGGTTACCGGTATGCTGGAATGATACCGACAGAAATCAGTGCAAACGGCTGTATCCGCAGAATGGATCTGATATTTGAAAAGGATGGGATCTTATGAGTGTATACTTTTCGATATGCGTCAGTTTATCCGTAGGTCTGATCCTAGGTGCCGTGGGCGGCGGTGTAAAAAAGAAGCTGATAAAAAAGGACTATACGCAGAAACAAATCGCAAGAAATATCAAATTCATCAGTAAAGCGGCAGGTCTGCTCAAGTATGTCACCTGCCTTGTTCTTTTGCTGGGGCTGCTCTGGTGCAGCTATTATCTCATACTTGGCATTATGGAGCCAAAGATGGCAGAATATGCAAACAACATGTCGGAGTTGATTGTTGCTGTTCTGAGCGTTATTTCCATCATGTTTGCCTTTGTGGAATTTATCAGAAGAAAAGAGTGAGGGTGTTACTGACAGCCTGTAAAGAAAGGAAGAAGATGTGTGCAGCTACTGTGGGGGCAGGGATGCATATCGGAAGGTAAGGTTTATGATAAAGCAGATTAGAATGCTTCTGGTTGCTCTGTCGGTCATATTTTTTATGACGGCATGTAAGGATACTGCCGGATATACTGCAGTACAAAGCATGTGGCATAAGGATATGCTGCTCTCTTTGAAGCAGGCATTGCTTGAAAAGGCGATAGCTTCGTATTACGGGGGAGATGGTACGGCAGCGGCTATGGCATTTATGAAGCATAAGAGTGTGCAGCGATTCATGGCGATGTGGGTTCACGAAGAAACAAAGGATATCGATCAGCCGATTTGGAATTATGACAGCTTTGCCAGAGTTTCTATACGCAATCATGAGCTGAAGGAGTTGTACACAGATAAGCAATTCTACTCCTGTACATTTACGGATGGACACGGCCGCTGGGGGTACTGTATTTTCCAGTATGACGAAAAGGAATCCGCAGTATCAAACTGGGAGGTGAAGGAAACCACACCGTATCAATATGATTTGCGGGTGAATATGAAAGAGATTGTTGATCGTATTATGAAAACCGACTTGGACATCCTCACCACTTCCGCATCAAGTGTTTATTTATATGATGAAGAAAAGAAACAGGCGGAGCAGGTTATCTTGTTTCATGATGAAAATGCTGCCTATATCTGTTATTATGGGGATGCTGTCCTTCGTATGGAAAAGGTGTAAGGGACAGTAAAGGAATCTCCTATATAGGAATGAAAGCAGCAAGCTTTGATTGAATTTATAAGTGGTCGCTGTGTGCGTTTAAATTCAACAAACTATCATGGAATGATTCATCAAAATATACTGTATAATTGAAAACGCAGCTGCAAAGACAGCTCTTTTTCATGTTTTATTCTTATCTCAAAAACCCACGGTATCCAATTTGGTTCTTTCTCGATTGTAGGGAAACTCAAAACAGGGAGACTTCAACACGATTGTATTTATCAATAGAAGTTGAAGTCTTCCTTTTGCAAACACCTTAAAGTAAGAAAGACCCTTCAATATATGCGCAGCTTTCGATATTGAATGCCATTCTGTGTATAGCAAAGCTGCAGCACTGCTATGTTCCGGTTTGAAAAGGACGTTAAGCAAAAAACAAGCATCCGGTTATCATGAGATGCTTTAGAAGCGGGAGTGCGAAAGATTGAAATACGAAGGGTAGGTCTTTTCCTGTTTTGTGTATAATTTCTTTGGTAACGAGTTTCTTTACGGATACTGCAATTTTGCAGAAGTTTGTTATAATGGTTAAAGAATGTTAACGAAAGGAGTCCGTTATGAACAGACATGAAATACAAATAAATCCTTCCTTGTGCATCGGTTGTGGTCAGTGTGCGAAAGACTGCCCCACCAGCAATATACAACTAAAAGATAAAAAGGCAGAGATACTGGAAGCAGAGTGTATCATGTGCGGACACTGTGCTGCAATCTGTCCGAAGAAAGCCGTCACGATCAGCGGCTACAGTGAAGCTGCCGTTGAGCAGGCATCCAGCGTACGCCTTGATCCTCAAAAGGTGCTGGAGGTGATTCGTTTCCGTCGAACCATCCGTCAGTTTCAGGAAACGGAAATCCCTGCCGAAGTGATTTCTCAGATTCTGGAAGCCGGCAGACTGACACATACAGCAGAAAACAAACAGGATGTGACATATATCGTTATCGATAAAGAAAAGGCTTCTTTGGAGCAGCAGGCAGTGAAATTCTTTCGAAGATTGAAGCCGGTTGCAAATCTGTTCAGCTCCATGGCCAGGAGAACCGTCATTGATGATCACTTTTTCTTTTTTCAGGCACCGGTTGCCATCGTTATAGCAGCAAAAGAGGAAATTAACGGGGCACTGGCTGCACAGAATATGGAATTTGTTGCGGAGGCAAACGGCTTAGGGGTACTGTACAGCGGATTCTTCACCATGGTGGTGAACCATTCGCGAAGCTTGCGGGCGGCATTGCACATACCAAAAGGAAAAAAAGCGGTCACAACGCTGGTTCTGGGGTATCCTAAGATACGATATCAGAGAAGTGCACAGCGGGATACAGCCGATATCCGCTATATGTAGGGAGGGACTTTCATGGATAAGGAATGTCAGAAGCGCATTGCGCATATCACCAGCGGCTTTCATACATGTAAAACGGCATTCACTGCCATTGGTGATGAAACAAGGCAGGTCATTTTGTTGATACTGATCCAAAGCGAGCGATCGGGAATCCGTGTCAATGAAATAGCTGAAAGGGCTCATTTGACCAGACCCTCTGTATCGCATCATCTGCAGATTCTAAAGGAAGCAGGTATTGTTGATATGCGGAAGGAGGGGACAAAAAACTATTATTATATCAGTGCGGACAACACCCAGTGGAAACAGGTCAAGCAGCTGATTGACCTCATCTATGACAGTGTGATTCATTTACAGAAGGAAGAGGAGGAGAGACATCTATGATTGTATATTTTTCAGGAACCGGAAACAGTGCCTATGTGGCAAAACGTTTACAGAGGGAGCTGCAGGATGAAGGCTTTGATCTGTTTTCTTCCATACGACAGAGGAAGAAGGACACGTTGTATGCAAAGCAGCCCTGGGTGATTGTTGCTCCAACCTATGCATGGCGGATTCCGCGTGTTGTTCAAGAATGGCTGAAAGCAGTGGAGCTGACGGGAAGCAGGGAACTGTATTTTGTAATGACCTGCGGCGGATCGATTGGAAATGCCGGTGCTTATCTTGAACGGCTCTGCAAAGAAAAAGGATGGAGCTATCAGGGATGCATGCAAATCGTCATGCCGGAAAACTATATCGCACTCTATGATGCTCCCAAAAAGCAGGAGGCTTTAACCATCATCCATAACGCAGAAAAGCAGATTGCAGAGGCAGCTGAGTATATACGGACAAATCGCAGAATACCAAAACCGGAAATAAGTGTGAGGGATTTTGTGAACAGTGCCTGGATCAATCCTTTATTTTATCCTTTGATCGTACATGCGGATAAATTTTACGCAACGGATGCATGTATTTCCTGCGGAAAATGTGAACAGGTCTGTCCGCTGGGCAATATTCAACTGAAGCAGGGGGTACCGGACTGGGGGAAAAGCTGCACCCACTGCATGGCATGTATCTGCAGCTGTCCGAAAGAAGCGATTGAATATGGAAACAGCAGTAAGGGGAAGGTTCGCTATCTCTGCTCACATGTGGTTTCAAAGGAAGAATGATGATATACAGGCAGAAAAGTAAGGACAGCTTTTCTGCCTTTACGCTATGCAATCCAAAGAATCATCAGTATGATGAAGGATAGCTGACTGAACATCAAGACAGTGCTCGGTGATACAGCCTTCCATCAGATAGAAGCAGGCTGTATGTAAACAGAGGTGATGCAGAAACGGTATAGGAATCATCTTTGCTTTAACAACTCACCTGCTTTTGGATGTTATGATTGTGCATCATGCTTTTTTTTATGCAACAGGTGTTCTTCACCATGCAGATAAACCCTACAGTCTGATAAGAGACAGCGAAGCTATGGAGGAAAATCTGCGCTTCGTATATTTTCAGTAGACAATTACAGAAGAAGCCTTGTTTTGATTATGAAAATATGCAGTGATGTAGTATTTTTTTATCTTTTATCGCCAAATTATGATAATCAGCGCAATTTCTATACAAAAATGAAAGAAATGAATGACTTTTTAGCGTATTTGAGATAGAATTTAAGTTGATAGCAGGCGATTGTGGTGGAATCGCCCTTACTGGAGGAATACATATGTACAATGATCATGATGATTTTGAAGTAAATGACTATGATGAGGACATTCGGCGCAGAGAGGCGTTGATTGAAGAAGCGAAGAATATTGAAATATCTTCCGACTGGAACACGGTGTTCCGTGAAATTTCAGATTTAAAGAGGAGATGGAAACGCATTTCTTATTGGGACAGTGCCTATGAAGAAACGCTGAACGAAGAATTTGACAGCTATATGGATGCCTTTTATGCGAAGCGTAGAGAGGGGTATCAGAGCAATCAGGCCATTAAGCAGGAGCTGATTGACCGTGCGGAAAAGGTTGCTGCTTCCGATGACTGGAATCAGGCAACAGAGGAAATGAATGAGCTGATGCAGCAATGGAAGGCATCGGGAACAGCAGGAAAAGAAACAGATGATGAATTATGGGATGCCTTCAATGCGGCTCGTCAGAAATTTTTTGACCGCAAGCATGAGCACTGGGAAAATCTGCAGACGAAGTTCTCGAATGCAAAAGAAATAAAGGAAGGGCTGATCAAAGAGGCAGCAGCACTGGCGGATTCTGTTGAATGGAACAAGACAGGAGAAAAATTCCGTGCGATGATGGATCAGTGGAAGGCGGCAGGAAGTGCGGGCCGTGAGCATGAGGATCGTCTGTGGAATGCCTTTAATGAAAGCCGTCAGAAATTCTATGATCGAAGAGGCGAATACTATGATCAGCTGCACGAACAGCAGGATGGGAAATACGAGGAAAAACGCAGGCTGGTAGAGCAGGCAAATGAAATTGCACAGCGTGGGGAATATACCCGGGAGCATACGGATGTTATGAAAAATCTAAGCAAGGAATGGAAAAGCATCGGTTCCTGCGGCAGAGAAAGAGAAGATGACATCTGGAAGGAATTCCGTACGGCAATGGATTCCTATTTTGAAGGGCTGCGCAACTGGAATGAACAGCGGCATGCGCAGTGGCGTCAGAGAATGCAGGAGGCACGTGCACGCAAGCAGGAGCTGATTCTGGATCAGCAGCGTCAGATCAAGCGTATGCAGAATGATATTATCGGATTGATTGGAGAACGGGCAATCAATGATATGGAGGAACAGATAGCGGATAAGAAGGAATTTATCCGTGAGCTGGAAGAAGAGCTGGCGGATATCGATAAAACGCTGGCAAAATAGAAGCAGATATCAAATGATAAAAAAAGAGTGATTTTGTCGATGTCACTCTTTTTTCATTTTTAAGTATCCGTATTCACAGGAAGCTTACTTCATGTTCAACGAGTCAAATGCTTTGGTGATGCTGCCGGAAACAGCGCCTCCAGACTGGTACGCTTGAGAATCGTGATCTTTCCATAGGAAGCTGTCACAATGCCTTTTTTCTTCCACTCACTGAGTACCCGGTTTACCGTTACCCGGTTGAGATTCAGGATCAGTGCCAGGTCCTCCTGGGTATAGGGGATGCTGGAATAAGTGATACCGCGGTCATAATCAGGTGCAGCTGTTTCCGACAGCAGCAGGCTGGCAATACGCTGATAGCGGTCATACAGCGTGATACGGCGCAGCTGTGCGGTCAAATGATTACAGGTATTGGACAGCAGCTGCAGCATGATCTGCATAAGTCCGGGGGATTGCTCCATATACACATACAGCTGATTCAGATCGCAGGCCATCAGCTCAACCTGTGTAACTGCTGCCACGCAGACCGGTCTGGCACATTGTGAAAGAAAGGAGGATTCACCGAATATCCTGCCCTTTTCAATAATTTCATACGTTAATTCACGCCCCTGATAAGTCACATAATAGGCACGTACACGTCCTTTCCTGATAAAGTAAATACGTCCCGCATCATCTCCCTGCATATAGATATCCTCATTGGCCTCATAGTGCTGCCGATAGCCTGCCGCTTCAAAGCAGTGGTACAGCTCCTCTGGAATTTTAATCTGATGCATATCCATCTCCCCTTAAAATTTTTCTCTCTGAATTGTAACATAGGCTACAGAATATGGGAAGAGCTGCCTTTACAATAAGAACAAGAAAAATGAGGAGAGATTTTATGAAACACACCGCATCACTTACACAGGGAAATATTTTGCAGGTACTGCTGCGCTTTTCGATACCGTTTCTGCTTGCCAATCTGCTGCAGGCACTGTACGGGGCGGCTGACCTGATGATTATCGGAGCTTATTGTCCGGCGGAAAGCATTGCGGCGGTATCCACCGGCACACAGGTCACACAGATAATCACAAGCGTGATTTCCGGACTGACACTGGGAGCTACCATTCTTGTCGCAAAATATGCAGGCAGGCAGCAGCCTGATAAAATCGAAAAGACGATCGGTACCACGATTACCTTTTTTGCACTGTTCTCTATTATCCTGAGCCTGATACTGGCCTTCAGCACAGGGATGATTCTTCAGCTGCTGCAGGTACCGCAGGCATCTATGGCACAGGCCTATCAGTATGTCTTTATCTGCATAACCGGTATTTTCTTCATTTGTGAATATAATGCTTTCAGCGCACTCCTGCGCGGCTATGGGGATTCCATAAGCCCGTTGTTGTTTGTGGCTGCTGCCTGTGTCTGCAATATTGCAGGCGATCTGTTTACTGTGGGTGTTCTTCATATGGGAGTAGCAGGAACGGCGATATCCACGGTTGCCTCACAGGGAATCAGCATGCTGATCGCGATATGGTATATGCGACGTCAGGGTTCAGCCCTTCACTTTTCAAGACGCTGTCTGAAGCTGGATACAGCAGTGCTGAAGGAATTGATTGCCATTGGTATTCCTGTTTCCTTTCAGGAATGCATGGTGCGCTTCTCCTTTCTGTATCTGACTGCCATCACAAATGGTTTTGGAGTGTATGCAGCTTCCGCCGTTGGGATTGCCAGTAAATTTGATATTTTTGCCATGCTTCCGGCAACCTCTGTCTCCAATGCCCTGACAGCGTTGACTGCACAGAATCTGGCAGCCGGTAAAAAAGAGCGTGCTGTCGGCTTCGTCCGCTATGGAATCTGCGTATCCATGCTTTGTTCCTCTCTGTTCTTTTTATGGGCACAGCTGTCCCCGCAATCCATGATTTCTCTGTTTTCCAGGGATGCAGCAGTCATCCGTGCAGGAATCCCCTTTTTAAGAGGCTGCAGTCTGGATTATCTTGCTGTTTCCATCCTGTTCTGTATGAACGGATATCTGAATGGAAGTGAAAAAACCGTATTTACCATGCTGAACTGCTGTGGTGGCGCATTGGTGATCCGCGTACCGCTGCTCTTTGCATTGATGCATTACAGGGTGGAGGTTCTTGCCGTTTACGGACTGGTATCTCCGCTGTCCTCCACTGCCATGCTTGCTGTCATCTGGTTCTATATGAAAAAGCATGCGGTCACTCATAATACCTTCATAAGCCAAAATAGTATAAACACCTCCCTGCAGAAGGAATAGGATATGGATACAAATTCACATATCTGATTCAGAATCCTATAGGATGCTTACCGTATTCGGGTATTTTGATATTGCGTATGGTTGGTTATGCCTGTGGCAATTGATTTACCGGCATGTAATAAGGGATGCAATCATGGCTTTTGTACAGGAGTGTACATGTCAGCTGTATCCGCTTTCTGCCGGTTAACCTGACCTGAATGCGGTCTTATCCGTACCTTTTGTTTGTCTTTTGGGATGGCTGTGCGAATACAGCATTATGATTTACAAGAGTAAGCTTTCATTCCTTCAAAGGTATAAATAGCATCGTAGTGACAAAAAGCGCTCTTTCCGGCTGGAACAATAGATTGAAATAGCAGGGAACATCGGAATCTTCATTGAGGTTTTATCTGGAAAATAGTACAATAAAGGAAAGTATTGTAATCTTCCTGTCGTAAAGGAGCACGCCTATGGATAAAAAGCTGAACAATGAAGAAATCGAAAAGGGTGTTTTTGTTATCAATCAGCATTATGAAATCGTTTATATGGATGAAACCGCAAAACAGACCTTTCCCGGATGTGAACAGCATGCATTCTGCTATCAAATGCTGCAGGAGAGCAAAACGCCCTGTTTTGACTGCCCGCTGAAAAAGACAGGACACCAAAAGATAGAAAACAGGCTGCTATACAATCAAAAGCTGGAAATCTGGATGGAGTATGTCGCGATTCAGGTGGAATGGCCGAAGGAAGGGCTGTGTACCCTGATATCCATGCATGCGGCAGCTCCTGGGAAAGCCGGCAGTGTGATCCATGCACAAACTGATGGGCTGCTGTATGCCATTGTGGAGCTTCATATACAAAGGGATTCCTTTACCATGCTTTATGAGAATCTCAGGCAGCAGCCACGGCTTTCACAAAACGGCTCGCTGTGTAAGCTGCTACAGAAGCTGTGTACACGGTATGTATATAAGGAAGACCGTGCAGATTTTGAAGATTTCTGGAATCTGGACACCCTGGAAAAACGCATTGCCGTATATTCTCATGTCAGCTGCAGCTTCCGCATCCTGCTGCATGGTGCATATCGCTGGATGAAATTCCAAATCACTGCTTCCTCCAATGAAGAGCTGACGGATACCTGTCTCTGTATGATAGATACGATGTCAGAGGAGCTTCCAAATCCCGCAGCCGGACAGGATTACAAGCCTCATTACGATGAGCTTACCAGGCTGTATGGGAAAACGACCTTTGAACGACTTGCTCAGGAACGCCTTATGCAGGATGTTCATCAGGAGTATGGTCTTGTAGATATCGATATCGAGCATTTTAAGCTGTTCAATGACTGGTATGGTATACAGGAGGGGGATCATCTGCTGATGTATATCTCCTATCAGATACGTAAAAAGGTGCAGGAGTTAAATGGCATTGCAACACGCATAGGCGGCGATGAGTTCGTCATGCTGCTGCCGCAGGCTGCCTGTGATGTAAAAAAGCTGGAGCCCGAGATCATCGGCTGGATACAGAACTACGATGCTTCCATCAAATTTCTTCCCACGGTAGGTATTTATATGATTCAGGATAAAACGCTTCCGATTGCTCAGATGTGTGATCGGGCGGCAATTGCCGCAGCCAGCAGAAAAGGCAATTATGCGAGCCGCGTTGCTGTGTATCAGGATTCGATGAAAAAACTGATTGAAAACCGTCAGGAGGTACTGTTCGGTGTGAAAAACGGACTGGATAACCGGGAATTCGTTGTCTATTATCAGCCGCAGGTCAGTGCCAGAACGAATCGTATACTCGCAGCCGAGGCACTGGTGCGATGGCAGCATCCCCAGCGCGGTCTGCTGCCGCCGGGAGAATTTATTCCCATTCTGGAGACAAGCGGCTTTATTTATAAGCTGGATTCCTATGTATGGGAGGAGGTCTGCCGCTTCCTGCATGACAGATTGATGAAAAAGCTGCGGTGGTACCGGTCAGTGTGAATGTTTCAAGGGTGGATATGCTTCAGTTCCGCCTGTGTGAAGTCTTTACTGCACTAATAAAAAAATACGAAATACCATCCCGGCTTTTGGAAATAGAGATAACGGAAAGTGCCTACGCTGAGAATTTCGATCAATTGATTGCCACTGTAAATGAACTGCGGGCATGCGGCTTCACCGTTTTGATGGATGATTTTGGCAGTGGATATTCCTCCCTGAACATGCTGTCGAACATTGAACTGGATATTCTGAAAATCGATATGAAATTTCTGGATACATCCAATCATCAGAATACGAGAAATTCCAGTATCCTGGAGTCCATAACCTCGATGGGACGCTGGCTTGGCCTGCGGATGATTGCAGAGGGTGTGGAAACCCATGAACAGGCGGACCGCCTGTTAAACCTCGATTGTGAATATATGCAGGGTTATTATTTTTATAAGCCGATGAGCCGGGACCACTTCTGTGAGCTTCTTGCGGATGCCGGGCGTATTGATGTTCGCGGCATGCAGGCGAAACGCCTGCCCAGTATAGATCTGGAGGATTTATTTCACAAGGATATTACAAGTGAAGCGATGCTTTCCAATATTCTGGGAGGAATCGCATTGTATGAAATCGAGGATGATACGCATTTACAGATTCTGATGGTAAATGACCGCTACTACCGTATTACAGGCTGCAATGCTGTGGATTTACAGGAGCGCAGCAGACTCATCACCCGTCAGATTCATCCGGAGGATATGCCGCTTGTATGGGATATCTTCCATAAGGCACAGGAAGCGGAATCCATGGGGGCAAGTGGAACCTTTCGGCGGTACCGTCTGAACGGAGAGCTTATGTGGATGCATATGCAGGCCTTTTTCCTGCATAAACAGGGAAATCGCAGGCTGTTCTACGGATCAGTCAGCGATGTGAGCACCACGATGAGTCTGCAGAAGGAGCTGCTGGCAATCCTACAGACGATGCCCGGAGATATATTTGAATATCAGGTGTACCCCGATGAGCGGCTCAGCTGTCGTGTAATCAGTGCAGGTCTATCCCTTTTGCACGGCTATACGACACAGGAGCTGCAGGATATTCTGGAAAACGGAATGCTGGAGTACATTGATGAGCGTGATCATGATGAGGTGATGCGTATCTGGTCGAATCCAAAGCAGTGGAAAACGGATTGCAGCGTGGAATTCCGGCTGTTTACAAAAACCGGTGAAACCATATGGGTGGAACAGCATATCCGCTATATCCGCGAAGAGGAGGGTGTGCGCATTTATAACAGCCTGTTAACGGATATCACAAAGATAAAGAAGCAGGAGGATGAATTGCTGGAATCGCAGCGCCTATTGCATCATTTGCTGGGAATTGCCAATCAGAGGGATTCACCGCGGCAGCTGACCAAAAGAAACAAGGAGCATGCCGCAAAGCTGTATGCAGAATCTTTTCCGGGAGGTATGATTGGAGGGTTTTGCGAGAAAGGCTTTCCACTCTACTTTGCCAATGAGGAGATGATTCATTTTCTGGGCTATGACAGCTATCAGGATCTCTATCAGGGAATCAACGGAATGGTGGAGAATACGATTTATCAGGAAGACAGGGCACAGGTGGAGCTTGATCTCGGCACGACTTTCCGCGAAGGTATGGAATATACAACACGCTATCGTATGGTGCAGAAGGACGGCAGTCTTATATGGGTTCAGGACAGAGGACGTGTAATATGTGAGGAACAGGGACGCCTTGCCATCATCAGCACCTGTATGAATATTGATGAAATCGTGAAAGCCCGTCAGCTGCTTCAGAAGGTCCGCTAGAATCGGCAGTTTCTCAGATAAGCAAGCGGTAGCAGCTGTTATCCGCTCCAAGTTTGTAAGGGATTTCCGCTGCACCATACAAGTTTTTCCATCGGCTGCATCTTAGAGTGGCCGTCACGGCTGTTATATCAGAAAGAGACAGTTGCAGATTCTTACATAAGGTCTAATTTCCTGTACATCTGTACATGCGCAGGAAGCATGACAATCAAGCAGCTGAAAAAAACGACAGAAACACCTTCTGCCGTTTTTTGACTTTGTATATCTGATGTAAAAGCATCATGTCGGTGAAGCAGTTTGCATGCGTGTAACGAAATGCCATACAGCAGAATATGATGTTTAGTGAACTACTGCCAGCTATAGAGCAAGCGTTCATCGACCACTGAGGCGGGGGTATTCTGCCCGCTTTTTATAAACAACTTTATAGGCGGGTAAGCCGCTGCTCATCAAGTATGGTGATACAGCCTCTGGATTGCTGAAGCAGACCATCCCTTTGAAATTGCTTCAAGAGGCGGGATACAACCTCACGGGCAGTCCCCAGCTCATGTGCCAGCGTATCATGTGTGAGCTGAAGGGAAGCGGCTTCCTGAAGCTGCATCTGTGTTAAAAGCGCCTGGGCAAGTCGGTGCTCGTTGCTGGAAAACATGACATCGTGCATGGTGTTCATCACGGAGGAAAAGCGATCCGCAACCAGCTCCATCGTAAAATCCTTTACCCGGCAGTTTTGTGATGAAACGATCTGCAGAATCTGCTTGGGAATGAGCAGGATCACGGCATCCGTTTCAAACTCCATGCTGACCGTGAAGGTCAGAGAATGAATCATACAGGCTGCCGACAATACACAGACATCCTGTTCCAATAAACGGTACAGCGTAATTTCATTCCCCTGCGGTGACATCATGAAAATACGTGCCTGTCCTTTTACCATCATTTCCAGACCGGTGCATTCCTGACTGCCGTGATTGAGAATGTCCCCCTTTTGAAAGCTGCGCTCTATGATATGGGTAGATAACAGCTGCTTTTGGTCATCTGTAAGCTCCTTCCAGAAGGGAAGTGTTTCAAGGTAATTATGCATATTTCCATCCTTTCAGTAATAGTATAGCAGAAATATGAAATTTGCGTTGTCCTTTTGCATGCTTCCTGTATAGTATACACAGAATGTACAGGAAAGGTAACGGCAGGAGAGAGCATGAGTTATACCTTTAAACCTTACAGGGGTTATCATGTACAGGATGTCGTCGTTGATGGTAAATCTATGGGACAGCTGGATAGCTATACATTTTCTTCTGTCAGTGAAAATCATACCATTCATGTTATTTTTGAAAAGGATGAGGTAAAAGCAGAACATACGAAGCTTGAACACGCTGATTCTGCTGGAGTACAGAAAAGCAGTCCTGAAAAATCACAGACTGCTGTGAAGCATACAGCGGCGGATACCTTTGATTCTACTGGAAATGAAATCTGGCTGCTGGCTGGAGTTGTATCCATATTTGCAATGCTTTGTACCGGCATTTATCGGTTTAAAAGAAGATGAAGGAAAAACGGTCTGTGTGATGGACAGATCGTTTTTAAGTTTACAATGTTTGGTTCATGAGCTAGCGCTTTGTAGCACACTGAAAAAAACAGTAAATGCTGATGCAGGTATAGAAAGCGATGACGGACAGTAAAGAGTATACTTGCAAACTGAAAGTTATTTCAATATTTAATGACTAGTCCTGTATGAAGCTTTCATCAGGTAGTGATAAGCGGATACGATTCTTTCAGCCTGTGTCTGCGGCATATGCGCGGTATGAATCCGGGATATGCAGATCTGTTTTTTTCAGTGTGATATTGTTCCTATATAAATATGGTATGCAGCATAGGATTCTGCTTTGGTTTGTGATAAAATAATACCATTCGAACAGGAGGCGGCATATGAAAATAGCACAGGTATTTGTTGAACATCCCATCATGCATCTGGACCATACCTTTACCTATGCCTGCGACGGCTTTTCTGTACAGCGGGGAGTTCGTGTACAGGTGCCATTCGGGAAAACCTCGATTATCGGCTTTGTTATGCAGGTGGAAACGATCACGGAGCAGCAGGCTGCCGGATACGGCTTCACCATACGTCCGATTGACAAGGTGATTGATGAGGAACCGCTGCTGAATGAGGAGCTGTTTGCTCTCGGTGAATGGATGGCGAAAACCTGTATCGTACCGATGATCAGCTGCTTCCAGTGCATGCTTCCGGCAAAGCTGAAACCAAAATCAACGCATGGACATGCAAAGAGGGAAGCCTGGATACGTTATGTGAAAGATGGGGATGGGCTGACGGTAAAGCAGCGTGCCGCATTACAGGCACTGCAGGAAGAAAAGGAAATGCTTCGCTCACAGTTTTATCAGATTTATAAAACACCTGGTAAAAAGCTGGTAGAGCTCGGGCTGGCACAGGTATATGAAAAAGAAGTGCAGGCACGACTTTTGTCAAAGGAAATCACACAGCAGGATCTGCCCCTTCACCCGGAGCAGCAACAGGCGCTGCATATCCTGCAGAAGGTAAGCGGGCATGAGGTTGTTTTACTGCATGGTGCGACCGGCAGTGGGAAAACAGAGGTGTTTCTGCAGCTGGCAAGGTCTGTCATGCAGCAGGGAAAGCAGGTTCTGATTCTGGTACCGGAAATCTCTTTGACTCCGCAGATGGTAAACCGGGTAACGGCGCGCTTTGGAAGTCATGTGGCAATTTATCATTCCGGATTGAATGCACAGGAGAAATACGAGCAGTATCAGCTTGTCCGCCGGCATCAGGTGCAGATCGTGGTCGGTACACGCAGTGCGGTTTTTATGCCGTTTGATAATCTGGGTGTCATCATCATGGATGAAGAGCACGATACCAGCTATAAGCAGGATTCCTCTCCACGCTATCATTGTCGCGATATCGCTTTGCAAAGAGGAAGACATCATCATGCGCTGGTCGTTTTGGCAAGTGCCACGCCTTCTCTGGAAACCTATGCTAGAGCAATTAAGGGGGTTTATCGGCTGATTGAAATGCCAAGCCGCATCAATGGCAGCTTTCCGGATGTAAAGCTGGTGGAAATGCGCAAGGCGGTCGGTCGGGGAGAGAGCTATCTGCTGAGCAATGAGCTGCTGGCTGCAATGTATGAGCGGCTGCAAAGAAAGGAACAGATACTTCTGCTTCTGAATCGCAGAGGCTATACACCGATCCTTCGCTGTATCGGCTGCGGCCATGTCGTAATGTGTCCGCACTGTGAGGTGGCGATGTCCTATCACAAGGATGATAAACAGCTGAAATGCCATACCTGCGGATATACGATGCCGGTACCGAATTACTGTCCCGAATGCGGCAGTGATACCTGGCGGTATCTCGGGCTGGGTACGCAAAAGCTGGAGGAGCTTGTTCAGATCAAATTTCCGGATGCCAGGATTATTCGCATGGATGCGGATACGACAGGGAAAAAAAATGCCCACGAGGAGCTGCTGGCTGCCTTTGGTGAGCACAGGGCGGATATTCTTATGGGAACACAGATGATTGCAAAGGGGCTGGATTTTGAAAATGTGACACTGGTTGGTATCATCAACGGGGATGCCATGCTGAATCGCAGTGATTATCGCAGTGCAGAGCTGACCTACGATCTGCTGGAGCAGGCGGTGGGAAGAAGCGGGCGCGGTGCCAAGGCGGGGGAGGTCATTATTCAGGCATACGATACAACACATTATGCCATACAGTGTGCGGCGCACCATGATTATCGAGCCTTTTTTCAGAACGAAATGAAATACCGGCATATTGCAGGCTATCCACCGTATACCTATCTGGCCTCCATGATTTTTTCCCATACCTCACCGGAGGAGGTCGCAAAGGCTGCCGCCAGAGCAAAAAAGCTGCTGGAAGCGCATGCGGGATATCGAATTCTGGGACCGGCACAGCTGACAAAGCGCAAGGATGAGATGCGTATGCGCATCCTGCTGAAGGGAAAACAGCAGGAGCTGCTGGGGCAATGTGTCCGAGAGGTTTATGATGCACATCTCGCCGCAAAGGAAAAGGCCAGACTGGATATCGATGTATCTCCGGTCGCGCTGGATTAAGGAGGCTGTTATGCAGAAAAAAGAATGGATACCGGTGGGAGCGGCCCTGCTTCTGTTAGCTTTCGGTGCAGTTTATGATTATCAGATCACGGATACCTTGTACCAGACGCTTCCAATGACAGGTATGATATTTGAACGCTTTTTACTACTACCTGTACAAATGATGACCGTGCTTGCCATGGCGATGCTGTTTCGTGTAAAGAAAAATGCTTTTTATCTTTTAATCGGCTATGCGGCATCCTACTATATGCTGCAGGATGCCTTACATTACTGGGTTTCCCTGCAGAACAGTGGTGTACAACTGCTCCTGCTTGCAGGAAGCGGTGGACTAATCGCTGTTGTGCAGCTAGTGATACAGCGTATTCCCTATAACTGGATACAGAAGCATCTTTCATTTTTTGTGTTTTATACACTTGTACTGCTGAGTGCGGTGCTGATTACGACGATTCTCAAGCTGGCGTGGGGACGTATCCGCTATCGCGATATGCAGGATGCCGCACAGTTTTGTGTATGGTATAAGCCATGCGGATCGATTGGCAGCAATTCCTTTCCAAGCGGTCACACAACAGCCTTTACAACCCTTATGTGCTGGCTGCAATGGAAAAAGAATCCGTATGAGAAACCGTCCGTTTGGCGTTATCTGCTGATTGGAACGGCAATTCTTTTCATGCCGCTGACACGCATGATTATGGGTGCTCATTTTTTGAGTGATACAGCGATGGGCTTTCTGATCACCTATGGCTGCTATCTGTATTATCGACAATTTTTCAGGAAGAGGGGATATTTATGAACGCAAGAGGAATCGCTTATACGATGCTGAGGGATATCTGTTTACATAAGACCTACAGTAATCTGCTGCTGCGCAAGGGACTGAATCAGGCCAAGCCGCAGGATAAGGGGCTGATCACGCAGATTGTTTACGGTACTCTGCAAAACTACCGGCTGTGCCGCTATCAGTGGGAAGATTGTGTGAAAAAGCTGCCCAGTGATGAGGTTTGTGTTTTACTGGATATGAGTGTGTATCAGCTGTTTTACATGGACAAGCTGCCCGCCTATGCGATTATCAATGATGCTGTAGAAATCACGAAGAAGCAGATTCATGGGAACATGGCAAAGCTTGTCAATGCTGTACTGCACGCTGTACAGCGCAGAGGAAAGCGGGAAATCACAGGCAAAGAGGAGGAAGCTCTGGCAATCAGGACCTCTCATCCAACCTGGCTTGTACAGATGTGGAAGGCACAGTACGGCTGGGATAACGCACAAAAGATTTGTGAAGCGGATATGGAAACAAAGCCAAACGCTGCCCGCGTAAATACATGGAAAATAACAAGAGATGAGCTGATGAAGCAGGATTCCTCCTTTCAAAAGGGATATCTGAGTGAGGATGCTTTGCTGTATGATGCATCGCTGGCCGCAACACCATGGTATGCGCAGGGACTGCTTTCCATACAGGATGAAGCGAGTCAGCTGATTGCACGTATCGTGGATCCGCAAAAAGGAGAACAGATTCTTGATGTGTGCAGTGCACCGGGTACAAAGGCGAACCATATGGCTGAGCTGATGCAGAATGATGGCAGCATTGTATGCGGCGATATTCATGAGCATAGAGTAGAACTGATCAGGGAGGGTGCTGCGCGTCTTGGTATCACGATTTTAAAACCGCAGGTTATGGATGCGACAGAGCTCAAGGAAGTCGAAGGAATTCTGTTTGATCGTGTATTATGCGATGTGCCATGCAGCGGATATGGGGTATTAGCCAGAAAAAGTGATATCAAGGTTCATATGCAAAGCGGTGATATGGATACGCTGATTCCGATTCAAAAGGCGATCCTTGCAAAGAGTGCCGAGCATGTAAAGGAACATGGGATTCTTGTATATTCCACCTGTACGCTGAATAAAAAAGAAAACGAAAAGCAGGTGCAGGCGTTTTTAAAGGAGCATGAGAACTTCACCCTGATAGAGGAACGAACAATATTTCCGTATACTGCACATACGGATGGGTTTTATATGGCGAAGCTGCAGAGGATTTCATGAAGTAAATTATGGTATCGCCTAATAAAATAATGAAAGCTTAACAGCATTAAATATAGTATTAATAGAGTAAGGCAGAAAATTCTGTCTTTTTTTTATATATGCTATATGTTATATTTAGCTTGGGGAAAGGGATGATGCTATATGAAATTAACGGATTCATATAAACAGAAATTAAATATATTGATACCCTATTATAGGAATCAGAATTTGAAGGAAACAGGGGAAGGTATTTGGCAACAGTCAGCATTTTATACAAATAGCGATACAAAGCTTCCTGTATGTTCTTCAAAGCTATACTGCGGTTTGGAAAAACAACGTATGTTGGTACGGGATGTTATATACGAATTTGCTGCAGAAAAACTAAACAAACGAGTGATGGAAGACGATGAATGGAATCAGATTATAGATAAAACAGCGCATCAGGTATGTAAACTCATGGATTTTAGAAAAGAAAAGGAAAGCATAAATGTGTTGGAAAAAGCATGTAGAAGGCTTGAAATTTGTAGAGGGGTTCTCTACTATGAAGAAATCTTATGGCTGTTTGAAATTTTAAAAGCATATTTCAGTGCTATGGATCAAGTCATCACTGAAAGTGAATTCTATCATCTTGATGCGATTACTACCGTATTTCATAATGATTTGAAGCAATTGGCAATGTATTATCTATATGTATATGCGAATCATAATGAAGATGAAAAAATAGGATATGTGTTGAATAAATATGAGTATCATGCATCGCAACTGTTATCCAATCAGTTGTTTGCAATGAATGCAGATTTACGAAAGGGCAAAATACTGAATTTTTTAGATACTGGAAAAGAATTGGAGAAACTGTTTCAGGAAACAAATAATAAGATTCAATTGTATTATTTATATATGAAGTTAATAGCAGCTTATATTGATATTGATATCAGTATGGCATGTAAATATATAGAGAAAATTAAAAATTTTCTATTGACCAATGATGAACTATCTTTGCGTCAAAAAAGTACCGGTTATATGAATATGGGGACACTTTTGTTATATGCAGGTAGATATGAGGATAGTATTGAATATCTGGAGGAAGCTATTAAGCTTTCTGACAGGAAGCTTGTGCGTTGCGAAATCTGTATCTCTCATGCATATCGCATGTTGAGGCTTCCAATACCGCATCAATACTTGATAACGGATGATGTTGCAAAGGGCGATATGGTTGATTGGTTATTATATGTGTTCTTTTATAATCTTGAAACAGTTAATAATGAAGAACAAAAGAAATATCTAATAAAAAAGGTTTTACCATTTCTTGAAATAAATGATAAACTCTATCTTAAAATTTTAGAGGAGGAGCTTGAGTTATTGTGTGATAACGGGAAAGGATATAAAGCAATCTATGATTATCATGTATATGTACGGAAAAAATCGATGAGAATCATGAATAAACGAGGAAAATAAGAAGATTTTTTATGATTAGCTGCATGTCTTGTATGTCGTTAAGGAGTAATTTATAATAATTATATAAGATAAGGAGGAAAATAAAATGATAGCTGTGAAAAAACTTATTTTACCGTTTGTATGCCTGGCGTTTCTGTGTTCAGATGCAGGAATAATAACAGGGCCAGGCATACAACCTAGAGGTGGAGGTATTATTATAGAGGAATAAAAAGGAGGAAAGTGCAGCCTTCATCCAGAGTAAGCACTTAAAAATTTATAAAAAAATTATACGCATTGATATTTACAGGTATGTTATTTTTCACAACAATAGGTGTCGGTGCAGCATCTGCTCAATATTATCAAGGTAGACTGTCTATTCCTGGTGGCGGAAGTTCAGATATGACAGGTTCAAGAATGAAGGTAAATGCTACGAATAATGGAAAGATGAGTGGTGTTACCAGTGCCTGGCTTGGTGCTTATGGAAGAATTTGTCACAGTGATGGAAATCCTGCTGCGAGACAGGGACAAAAAAAATTAAATAGTAGTCTCCAACCTCTGGATATTGATCAGGGCGTCTATTTAACAGGTAGTTTGTTCAGAGGAAGAGTTTTCTCACAGGGCGCTGAACCGAATAATATTACTGTCGATGTACAATTTACACCATGGTAAAATAAATGAGACAGAGGAATTCTGTCTCATTTATTGAGAGAGAAGGTTAATTATGATGTGGGGAAAAACGAGATATTTTAAAAAAAATATATTGCTAGCATTTTTTTATCTGCTGAGTATTGTATATTATATTTGCGCATATACAAGAGATATATCAATTGATGATTATCTTATGAGAATCCATTACATCACATTGATATCAAATAATATCATCATCTATTATTTATATAGAAAATATTCAATATATAAATCTATACATAAATCCATAATTGTTCGATTAATGAAGCACAAATTTGAAAGGATATTATGGAGAAATGCAGCTGCAGATGCGGGAATATAGCAAAAGATGTGTAAATAGTAAAAAGCGGGTAAGAATGTAGATACGAAACATACTTACAGGAGGAAAAATACTATGAACACATCTTTTATTTCGACAAAGCAGATCAAGGACCTTGT
>NZ_JAHOOJ010000018.1:0-81715 GCF_019132535.1 Erysipelatoclostridium sp. DFI.2.3
ATAGATATAAAAAAGGATATATGAAAGACTAAATGCAATTGTAAGTGTAAATTCAACTAGATTGTTGTGTAAGAGTCTTTTCTACTTAGCTACTTTGAAAGTGGAATTTAACTTTTCACTTCAGCTTTTTTATAAATTTTAGAGAAAGGATTGCAATTATCACAGGATGTGTTATAATATTAAAGCATTTGCGGGCGTGGTGAAATTGGCAGACACGCTAGACTTAGGAGCTTGTTCGGAATTGTTAGTTCTGTTTTATATGCATCTCGTGAATTTTAGAAAAACTTAATAAGGAATACATTATGCGGGCGTGGTGAAATTGGCAGACACGCTAGACTTAGGATCTAGTTCCATCGGAGTGCAGGTTCGATTCCTGTCGCCCGCACCAGTTGTTAAGTACTCTCAAGTCCTTTATTTATAAGGGTTTTGAGAGTTTTTTCTTTTTATAGCCAAAATTGACAGAAAATTAATATTTTAATTTTTTTGATAGAAAATAGAGTTTTAAAATTGCCTCCGTAAATTTTCAATTAAAAATAAAATAACAACTTGCTTGTTAATTCATTAAAAACTCATAATACCTCCTAAATGGTTCTTTTTAACTTTTGTTATTTTTTTGCCTCCACACGATTTTGCCAACGCATGATATTTAAAATTATTTAACCCTAAATAATATATTTATTAATACTAATATTTTACCTCTGAAATGACTAAATAAGACTATCAGGTAAAATATCTAGCATCAAATTTGCTGATTCTACTTTTGATAAAACATCTAAATGTGCATAAGTATTTGCAGTCGTAGTAATACTAGAGTGTCCCAACCATTTTTGAACTTTAACTAGATTTTCTCCTTTGATACACATTCTTGTTGCACAAGTATGCCATTACGGTATAATAACGACAAACGGAAAAAGCCTTGATTTTCAAGGGGTTTCAGCGTTTGTCGCCGTCTATTCAATTCCTTTTCCCAAGTTGAAATATGGCGAGAAAATTGACGAAAAAAGGAGGCTGTTACATTAACGACAAAACCGAATAGTGCCAGCGGTCCGGCATTTTGCCTGGCCGCTGATTGCCGTGGGCGTTTCATCTTTTTAGGTGGACGCCCTTTTTTCATGCAGATTTTTAGAAGAAAGGAGCCACACATGGAACTGAACGAAATGGAAAAAAAGATGCTCTTTCAGGCCGAAGGAGACTGTCAGGCAAAGGTTCTGAATGAGCTTTACATGACCGTGCGATATTCAAACAATTCCGAGCTGCGGGAGGCGGCGGAAAGCCTTATGGCAAAGGTGCGTGTTCTGTCGGACCGTGAGTGCATGGATTTGGTGCGGGACATTCAGAAGAATTACCGGCTGCCCCACCCGCCCCGGACTATCGGGGAAAGGATCGCCGAGGCCAGGCAGCAGTCCGGCGCGGAGAAATTAAAGGGGCATGACATCATGGGGCTGGAACGCTTTGACCCGGAGGTTAAGCACATGATCGTCTTTGATGTGCTGTCCTATGATTCCCCTGTTGGGGATAAGGGCGATAAAATGCGCCTGTTTCTTACGGAGGCCGGCTATCAGAAATTCTTAGAGAGCCAGGAACGGGGCGAAGTCAAACTGAAAAATCATGCGAAGGTCTCAGGCGGCCATCTCCATTATGACCGCAGGGACCGCGCTTTGTAACGGAATAACCGAAGAAAGGAGGCTGTGAAATGGCTGTATTCCGTGTAGAGAAAACGAAGGACTTTACGGTTATGAGCAATCACCACCTGCGCAATACGGAACTGTCCTTAAAGGCGAAGGGGCTTCTTTCCCTTATGCTGTCGCTGCCGGAAGATTGGGATTATACCACAAAGGGGCTGGCCCACATTTGCAGGGATGGCGTGGATTCCATTACCACCGCCCTGAAGGAGCTGGAACGGCACGGGTATCTCACCAGGCAGCGCCTCCGCAATGAGAACGGACAGCTCGGCGATATTGAGTACACGATCCACGAAAAGCCTGTAACCGGCGTAAAACAAGGTGTTTCACCTAAACGGGAAAATCCAAGACAGGTAAATCCAAGACAGGCAAAACCTGAACAGGCGGAACCTGAACAGGAAAATCCCGCACAATTAAATACTAATCCACAAAAAACTAAAAAATCAAAAACGGATATATCAAGGACACATCAATCAATCTATCCGGAAGAGCCGGAAACGGCAGGCTGTCAGGATGGGATTGATAGGATGGATATGGCAGAGGCATACCGTGGAATTATCAAAGAGAATATTGAGTATGACTTTCTGGTTCCCCGCTATGGGCAGGAACGCATGGACGAGACTGTGGAGCTTATGCTGGAAACGGTGCTGTCAAGACGGCCCTATATCCGCATTGCCGGAGACGACTTCCCACGGGAGGTTGTCAGGAGCCGGTTCTTAAAGATCAATTCCGACCACCTGGAGTATGTTTTTGACTGTATCGACAAGAACGTTACGAAGGTCAACAACATCAAGGCTTATCTGCTGGCAGCGCTGTATAACGCGCCGGCAACAATGGATAGCTATTACCGTGCGGAGGTCAACCATGACCTGTACGGCTGTTAGGCGCTTTCAGGCGTCTTTTTTCATATCATCACAGGAAGGAGGCGAAGCACGATGAAACGAAAATCTGTGCCGACACCATGCCCGGTGTAACCAAAGAGCAGATTCAGGCGGCACGGGAGGCGGACCTGTTCGCCTGGCTGCAATCCCATGAGCCCGGCGTGCTCAAACGGGACGGCCCCAATTACCGGCACAAGGAGCATGACAGCCTGGTCTATGTGACCGGGAAACGGTACTGGTACTGGAACAGCCGGGGCCGCAGTATTAACGCCCTGGATTACCTGATCCAGATTCGGGGCTATGGTCTGGTGGATGCGGTTCAAGCACTGGCAGGCGGAGAAATACGGCAGACGCCGGCTTACCAAAGCGCGGCGGCAAAGCAGGCACAGAGAGAGCCGGAAAAGAAACCGTTTACGCTGCCCTGGGCCAGACGGTGTGCTACCGCCGCTGTTTCGTATTTGCAGCGGCGCGGGATCAGTTCGGATGTGATCAGCCGGTGCTTTCGGAACGGGCTTTTCTATGAGGCCCGGTATCATGGCGAACCGGTCTGCGTGTTTGTCGGAAAAGACAACGCGGGGAAAGCGAAGTTTGCCTGTATGCGCGGTATCACCGGCAATCTCAAAAAGGATGTTTATGGCAGTGACAAGGAATTTAGCTTCTGCTACCCACCGCAGAATCCGGGCAGCCGCCATGTGGCCGTTTTTGAGGCTCCCATTGACGCACTTTCCCATGCCACGCTGCAAGAGCTCGAAGGCTGGAAATGGAATGGCTACCGCTTATCCCTGGGAGGCACCTCCCATGTGGCGCTGACCGCGTTTCTGGAACGCCACCCGGAAATAAAGCGGGTCACGCTTTACATGGACAATGATCTTGGCGGCCTTACCAATGCCCGGAAAATCAAAGCCATGCTCCATGAGGATCAGCGGTTTAAGCATATCCGGGTGAGCGTCAACCCGCCCCGCGTCGGAAAGGACTATAACGAAAAGCTGCAACATATCAGGGAACAAATTAAAGGCCGTCAACTACAATGCCGCCAGAAACAGGCGGCTATTTCAATTTAACAGGAGGATTTTAACATGACGAAGACAGAAAATACCGCTTTGCAAATGATCGCCGAAGCCGCCCGGTGCCCGGAATATGGCCCCGATATGGTTAAGGCTTTGATGGAAAAATTGGATATGAACGAAAAGGGCTTTGCGCTTCTGATGAACGTTACGCCCTCCACTGTCCGGCTCTGGACCAGCGGCGCCGTTCAGCCCAGCGGCACGGCCAAGCGCCTGATGCAAATTTATGAAACCGGGCCGGAAATCGTGAGCAAGATTGCCGGCGGACAGCACCCGGAGGATGGAAATGCTTATAAATGATTGCGTTAAGTTTTCGCACAGACTGGAGGTGATAATGTTTGGCAGAAAATTTACAGCATGAGGATTTTGGGGAAAAGATCGGAGGTGCGAAAAAAGACCTCTGGAAAGACCGCGGCCTGTATGTAGACGACCTGGGCGCCATGAATGAGCGGGAGGCGGAGAAATTCGTCAAGAAGGATAATGTCTGGAAGAAACCGGACTATCAGGCCATGCTTGACGATGGCGTTCCCCTCGGCGTTGTCTATTTCATCAAAAAGGCACGGGACAGCCTGGGGGCTTCTCCCCAATACCGGTACAGTGACAAAACCCCGGAGCTCAGGCGTGCCAGGCAGGAGGAATATATTGAGACCGTCCGGCAGCTACAGGCCGTGATCGAGGATGTGCGCACACTGGATGACGCTATGCAAGCCTATGACCGCTTTCTGATACAAAATGGATATGTGGAGCAGGTGCAGGGCTGGGCCAGCGGAACCCATTACCGCGCTACGAAGAAATCCCTGGATAACCCGGTCATTACCAATAAGCTGGTGCAGGCCTTACATATCCGCTCCGCTTCTCACTTTGACCGGGATTTCACGCAAAAGGCGCAGCAGGAACAGTTTGGCGTTTCCAAAGACCAGAAGATGCCAAAGGGCTATGCGATCCACTTCAATGACGGGAAAAACACCTATTCCAGAAATAACGACTGGAAACCCGGCACCTATTATGTGACGAAAGGCTATTCCATTTTGCAGACAAATTTGGAATCCCGTGAGGCAGCCCTGAAATGGGTACAGGATTTTGCCCGGCAGCGGAGCAAAGGCGGAAAGGTCCGGTTTACCCCTCCGCAGCTTGCGCATGTGAGACGGACCGGGCCGGACTACCGGAGCGGTCAGGAGATCACCGGACAGCATTATCTTGACACTTTCGGCTTCCGGGGCGGCGAATTTGGAAACTGGATGAACCAGAATGACCGGCAGGCGTCCCTGAACATGGGATTTGAAGCACTGAAAGACCTGGCGGCTGCCTTACAGATCAGCGATCAGGATATTGCCTTTGGCGGCACGCTTGCTATCGCTTTCGGTGCCAGGGGCAGCGGCAACGCCGCGGCCCATTATGAACCGCTCCGCAAGGTCATCAACCTTACGAAGATGCACGGGGCCGGTTCCCTGGCGCATGAATGGTGGCACGGCTTTGACGACTATTTGGGGGCAAAGATGGGCGCGAAAGGGATGCTCTCAGAACAGCCCCGCCTTTACCCATTGTTCCAAAAGCTCATTGATACCATGAAGTACAAACCGGAGACGCCGGAGCAGGCGGCCAAACGCACCGAGGCACAGAACAGCCGGACAAAGAAAAACGCGGCAAGCTGGCTGGATTCGGCGGTGCTTGGCTCCTTGAAGCGGTACGGCAATGAAAGTACGCTGGAACAGTATGTGGCATTAAAAGACGCTTTCCTTTCCGGGGAGGTCGGTTCTGTGGATCAGATCAGCGCCTTAAAGAAATCCGTCAGCGGCCATGTGATTCCCAAAAGTGATCGTGAACGTTTGGAAATGTTCGAGCGGATGCTTCACAGGATGCAGGAACAGGAAACCCCGCAGATCGGGCGGACAGAGACCGACTACTACCGCAATTCCGTAAAAATGGGAAAAGAATGCGAGAAAGACGGCGGCTATTGGGACAGCAACACGGAAATGACGGCCAGGGCTTTTGCCTGTTATATCAAGGATAAGCTGCCCTATGCTTCTGATTATCTGGCCGGCCATGCGGATTGCGCGGTAGCCCTTGTCATGGATAAATCCGGGGAAACAGAGGTTTTGAAAGCCTATCCCCAGGGTGAGGAACGCAGGGCGATCAACGCGGTGTTTGACGAGATCGTGGCAGATTTGAAATTGCAGCACACCCTTACCCATGCGGAAACAACGCTGCCCCTTGCGGTGCAGGCTGTACCGTTGGCTGAAAATGAGCAGATTACCATATTTACGATGGAACGCCCTTCGGTGATCGGGCAACTTGCGGCGGCAAGATCGGCAGAAAAAAGTACCCCGGCGCAGGCGGCTCCTAAAAAGTCCCACGCGCCGGAGATTTAAGGAGGTGAAACATTGGAAGAAAACAAGGATTATCAGGTTTACCGGTTTGACTATCTAACGGAAGGCAGCCAGCTCAAATTGGAGCACAACGTATATTGTGAGGATGTGGATATATCTTCCCTGATTACGCAGGGTGCGGATGCACTGGAGGCATTGCGTCAGGACAGCATAGACGGCGAGCAGAAAGCCCTTGCAATCGTGCAGGCGGCGGCAAAACAATGGGAACAGCAGGCGGCAGTCACACAGAAATTGAACCGCTCGCTGGAATACCTGCGGACCCCGGAGGTTGCACATACGGGAAATGAATGGCGCAAAACCGGCAACTGGCGGGACGCCGAGGAAATCAGCAACCGTGTCTATAAGATGACATGCAGCGTTTGGGAAGATACCAAATATGACCGGGAAACGAAGCAAAGCGTCCCGGTTGCCTGGTATGTGACATGGGATGTGTATGTGAATTCCCCGAAGGAGGGATATGGGGAAAAGATCGCCGGGCAGAACCAGAAACGCTATACCGACAAAGCCGCCGCTATGAAATACCTGGATGGGCGCAAGAAAGCCTACTCCCACCTGTTTACAGAAATCTCTCCGCAGATTCCAAAAGAATATGAGCACCACTTTACCGTTCACGGTACCCTCCTTCCCGGTTATACCGTGGAGGGCCAGGAACCGGTCAAGGCAGAGCACACCGCCGCCGAGGTTTCGGAGGGCGATATTTCTTTGCCCGAAAAGGCGGAAAAGCCTTCCGTGCTGGGGAAACTGGCGGCGGCGAAGCTGGACGCAAAAGAATCCGGGCAGCCGGTCCGACAGGGAGAAAAATATCAGTCAGAAGAAAGGAGCAGCTTATGAATGAGTGGGAAAAGAACCGCCGCATGGCAGAATCTTACCGGCAGTCATACCCTCCCGGTACAAGGCTGGAACTGATTGGGATGGATGATCCGTTTGCACCGATTCCGGCAGGAATGAGGGGAACGGTTAACTATGTGGATGACCAGTCTCAGATTCATGTGAAATGGGACAATGGCAGCGGGCTTGCCCTTATCCCGGACACAGACAGTTTTCGCAGGCTGTCCGCAAAAGAGATTGAGGCGGAGAATGCGGCGAAGGGTTCTGTCGTAAGCAGGCTTACCGCTTCCAAAACGCAGCCAGGGAAAGAACGGGAAGAAGGCAGGCGGCAGGCAAAGCCGAATAAAAAGAAGGAGGATATGCAGTTATGAAAGTTTTAATGGTGGAGCCTGGGAAAGTCCCCTATGCGGCAGAAATTGGCGAAGGTCTGGAGCCATTGCAGGCCGCTGTCGGCGGGGACATTCAGGCTGTTTACCCTTACGATGACCCGGTTGCCTTGATCTGTAACGAGGAAGGCAAATACATGGGGCTTCCCCTGAACCGTGCTCTCCATGATGACGAGGGCAATATCTATGACATTGTTGCAGGGAATTTCTTTCTCTGCGGGCTTGGCGAGGAAGATTTTACAGACCTTCCAGCAGACCTTATGGAGAAATACCGGCAGCAGTTTGAGCACCCGGAGCAGTTTGTCCGCATTGCCGGGAAAATCCTGGCAGTCAAGCAGCCGGTCCCTTCCCCTGAAGAACAGGAGGCACAGCGGGCGCAGATGGCCGCACAGGAGGCACAGCGGGAAGAAATGCGGCTGGACGAGTCCACGGACCTGGCCTTTGACCTGGATGTGTTCCTGCGGCAGTACAGTGACGCTTATGCGGATATGCACCCCGTTTTCCATGAGGAAAAAGAACGCATGGCGGACGAACTCCTTTCCGGGCAGACCGGAAAGATACGCATGAGGATGGCAACTGTCATTCAGGAGGAACACCTGAACGGCGAGGCCGGGCCGCTGCTGGATCGCATTGCCGCCTATGAAAAAGAATACGGGATCAGCGCCTACTCCATTTACCAGCTTGACTTATCGGACAGCACCGATGACCTGCGCTTTATGTCCCTTGATTGGCTGGAAAAGAAAGGGCTCCCGGTAGACAGGGACAATTACCAGATGGTCTATGCGGCGGAGCTTTCGCCCGGCGAAACACTGGAAGATATTTATACCCGCTTTAACATCGACCACCCGGAGGATTTTAAGGGGCATTCCCTTTCTGTCTCTGATGTAGTAGTGCTCCACGAAAAAGGCAGCGACACCGCCTACTATGTGGACAGCATTGGGTTTAAGGAAGTGCCGGATTTTTTGGGCGGCGCCCGGCAGCCGGAGGCAAAGCGGGATGTGTCGCTGCGGGAGCTGCTTGACGACGCTAAGAAACAGGCGGCAAAGGCAGAACCTAAGACGCCGGAGAAAAAGAAAGAACCGGAAAGGAGCTGATGGCTTATGCTGATGGCAGAACAGGAACCCTATGCCTTAATGGTGCAGCCGGACGATATGCTGATCAGCCCTCGTGAAGTTAATGACAACTTCGGGACAATGGTATGCTTCCACCCCCGCTATGCCCTGGGCGACCACCACAACTATATTGACAAGGACGATTTTCTGCGGGAAATGTACTTAAACACCGTTGGCAACAATGAGCGCGGCACGGAACGCTATGAGCGCATGGTAAATATGGTCTGGAGCCGGAAAATGACTGGCGACCACCCCGACCCCCGTGCCGTGGATGATGCCATGCTCCGGGTGATCTCTGAAAAATACGTTGTGATGCCCCTGTACCTTCTGGACCACAGCGGCCTTGCCATGCAGACAGAGAGTTTCCACGATCCCTGGGACAGCGGGCAGGTAGGTTGGGTGTATGTTTCCAAAGAGGATGTGCTGAAAGAGTTCGGCGGGGAGAAAATGACCGGCGCCCTCCGAAAAAAAGCCGAGGATTTGCTTAGGGGCGAGGTTGCTGAGTATGACGCCTATCTCCGGGGTGAGTGTTATGGCTTTGAGCTGTATAAAAACGGCGAGCTGTCGGATAGCTGCTGGGGATTCATCGGAAGTCTGGAAGATGCCTGTAAAGCAATGGCGGATTATCTGCCAGACGAGTGCAAAGGCATGACGGAGCACCTTTCGGAAGTGAAAGAACCGGCTTCCATGATTAAGACGCTCCTTCGGCACGCCCGGATTCAGATCGAACAGGCGGAAAAAGCCCACGAACACGCCCCGCGCCAGCAGGTACTAAGTGAGGCACGGTAATGAACAGACTATATTTTTTCAGGAAGGAGGATGTAGGTGCAGGAAGATATTGAACAAAGAACCATGTCGGTCACGGTCCAGGCGGCAAAGCTGTCCGGGCGGGTGCTGAAAGCGGCCATTGCCGCCGCGCTTCAAAAGATGGAGCATAGCCGCAATACCCCGAAAGTTGGCCGCAACAGCATGAAGCGGCTGACCGCCAGGGACCCCGGCGCCAGTACCATTGAAGTGACCGGACGGATTCGCTCTTTTGAACGGATCGCCAAAAAGCATGAGGTCCGCTATCACATTGAAAAAGACCCCGGCACGGATCCGCCCAAATGGACGGTGTATTTCAAGGCAAACCAGGCGGACGCCCTGACCGCGGCATTTAAGGAATATACAAGAAAAGACCTTGCCCGTAGCACCAGGCCGTCGCTGCTTTCCCAGCTTGCCAAATTCAAAGAGCTGGCACAGGCGCTTGGCCGTGACAAGGTAAAGAATAAGGAGCATGGAGGGCCGGAGCGTTGAAGATAGATACGGTCACCCTGAAAAAGCAGGTGATCCTCCACCTGCCTTACCTTCTGTTCCTTTTGGTATTCGCAAAGCTGGGCCAGACGGTACGGCTGGCTCCCGGAGCGGATGCTTCGCAAAAACTGCTGGGGCTAAGTGAAGGCTTCACTTTGGCCTTTCAGAGCATGTGGCCCGGTGCGGCGCTGGATTGGCTGGTGGGGCTCTGCGGTGCGGTCATTATGAGGCTGGCGGTGTATCTCAAAGGAAAGGACGCAAAAAAGTACCGTAAAAATGTGGAATACGGTTCTGCCCGCTGGGGCAGCAAAACGGATATTGCACCGTTTATGGACCAAAAACCGGAAAACAACATCATTCTGACGCAGAGCGAGGGGCTTATGATGTCCGGCAGGCCGAAGAACCCGGCCAACGCCCGGAATAAAAATGTGCTGGTGGTCGGCGGTTCCGGCTCCGGCAAAACGAGGTTTTTTATCAAGCCCAATCTCATGCAGATGCACAGCTCCTATGTCGTTACCGATCCGAAGGGCACGGTCTTGATTGAGGTTGGAAAGCTGTTAAGCCGGGGCACACCGAAGCTGGATAAGGACGGAAAGCCGGTCCGTGGCAAGAATGGTAAGATCGTGTATGAGCCGTATAAAATCAAGGTATTCAACACCATCAATTTCTCAAAGAGTATGCACTATAACCCTTTTGCGTATATCCACAATGAGAAGGACATTCTCAAACTGGTAACGGTGCTGATCGCCAACACGAAAGGCGAAGGGAAATCGGGAGACGATTTCTGGGTCAAGGCCGAAACACTGCTCTATACGGCGCTGATCGGCTACATCTATTATGAAGCGCCCTCCAATGAGCAGAACTTTTCCACGCTGGTGGAAATGATAAACGCTATGGAGGTCCGGGAGGATGACGAGACTTTCAAGAACGCGGTAGATTTGCTGTTTGACGCACTGGAGCAGAAAGACCCGGATCACTTTGCCCTCCGGCAGTATAAAAAATACAAGCTGGCCGCAGGCAAGACGGCTAAGTCGATCTTAATTAGCTGCGGCGCCAGGCTTGCCCCGTTTGACATTAAGGAAGTCCGGGAGATCACCATGTATGACGAGCTGGAACTTGACCTGGTGGGCGACAGGAAAACGGCGCTGTTCTTTATTATCAGTGATACGGACGCGACCTTTAATTTCCTTGTCAGTATGGCTTATACCCAGCTATTCAACCTGCTCTGTGAGCGGGCGGATGATAAATTTGGTGGCAGGCTCCCGGTCCATGTGCGGTGCCTGATCGACGAGGCGGCCAATATAGGCCAAATCCCGAACCTGGAAAAGCTGATGGCAACGATCCGTTCCAGGGAAATATCCGCCTGCCTGGTATTGCAGGCCCAGAGTCAGCTCAAAGCGCTTTATAAGGACAACATGGACACGATCATCGGCAACTGTGATTCTTCTCTTTTCCTGGGAGGTAAGGAGGAAACCACCTTGAAAAGCTGGAACTCCCTGCTGGGGAAAGAAACCATTGATCTATATAACACCAGCGTCACGAAGGGCACCCAGGAATCCCACGGGCAGAACTTTCAAAAGCTGGGAAAAGATTTGATGTCCGTTGACGAGCTTGCGGTGATGGACGGCGGAAAATGCCTCCTGCAGATCAGGGGCGTGCGTCCCTTCCTGTCCCGGAAGTATGACATTACCAAACACCCGAATTACAAATATCTTTCGGATTTTGACGAAAAGAACGCCTTTGACATAGAGAAATACCTGTCTACAAGACTGCCTGTACGTCCCAGAGAGCTGTACCCCAACTATGAGATCACGCCGGAAGAACTGGCAGCGCAGACAAGCGCGTAAAACCCGCCGTATCATTTCCTTATTGTATGGCGGGTTTTTCTATACCCTTTGGAAAGGAGGCGCCTATTGCGGATTCGTGATTCTCCCTGACAACTGAATATCCCCCGCAGGTCTTGTCCTGCCCCTTATGCTGCCGTCATGTTTTTGTAGGTTTTCTATTTGAACATGGCGGCGGCTTTTTTCGTTTCCGGCCCAATGCGGCCACAACAATAAATTCTATGAACATTAAGGAGGATTAACTTTATGGCTTTTTTTACAAGCGCGATTGACACGCTGAAAATTCTCGTGATCGCCCTGGGCGCGGGTCTCGGCGCATGGGGTGTCATCAACCTTTTGGAAGGTTACGGCAACGACAACCCCGGTGCAAAATCCCAGGGGATCAAGCAGCTTATGGCGGGCGGCGGTATCGCCCTGGTGGGTGCCACGCTGATTCCGCTCCTGTCCGGTCTGTTCAGTTAATAGCCGATGGGCAGTCTGTTTGATTGGATAACAGACTGGATCAAAGAGGGCCTGATCGAAGCGATCACCGGGCAGTACACCAGTATTTTTGAATCGGTAAACAGCCAGGTCGCGGATGTGGCCGGGCAGGTCGGACAGACCCCGCAGGGCTGGAATGGCGGCGTGTTCAGTATGATCCAGAATCTTTCTGAAACCGTCGTCATTCCCATTGCGGGCATGATCCTGACCTTTGTGCTGGTATATGAGCTGATTCAGATGATTTTGGAAAAGAACAACATGCACGATTTTGATACGTTCAACATCTTCAAGTGGATCTTCAAGACCTTTGTAGCCACCTACCTGCTTACCAACTGTTTTACGATTGTCATGGCGGTGTTTGATGTCGCCCAAAATGTGGTATCGCGGAGCGCCGGCGTGATAAACGGGAACCTGGATGTCACGGCGGCGCTGGCTGACCTGGAAACGCAGCTTGAAGCAATGGGGATGTGGGAGCTGATCGGCTTATGGCTGGAAACCAACATCATCAACCTGTGTATGTGGGTACTGTCTATTGTGATCTTTGTCATTGTCTATGGCCGCATGATTGAAATATATCTCACGGTCAGCCTGGCACCCATACCGTTTTCCACAATGGCAAACCGTGAATGGGGACAGATGGGGACGAATTACCTTCGTTCCCTGTTCGCTCTGGGATTCCAGGGGTTCTTAATTCTGGTATGCGTCGCGATCTACGCGGTGCTGGTCCAGTCGATCCCCTCGTCCGGCGATATTCACGGTGCGATCTGGGGCACGGCGGGATATACCGTACTGCTGGCCTTCGCCCTCTTTAAGACAGGCTCGTTATCTAAAAGTATATTCAACTCGCATTAGCGGGTAACAACTACATTTTAACAAGGAGGAACTTTCATTATGAGTAAAACCAATACCGAACCCATGCAGCCGGACACTCAGGCGTCCGAAAGCTTGAAGCTGGATGTAACCGTGCGCCCGATTGCCCCGATGGGGAACCTCTTGGCCTTTGCCAACGTGACGATTGGCGACTGTTTCAAGATCGACGGCTTCCGTATCTGCTCCGGCGAGAACGGCCTGTATGTCAACATGCCTTCCACCCAGGATAAGCAGGGAAAATGGAGGGATGTGTGCTGGCCGGTGACGGCGGACTTTCGCAGGCAGCTCAACGACGCCCTGATCGAAGGGTACGGCCAGGCGATTGAAAATTTGCAGGCCACCCTTGAAGCGACCAGGGACGCAGAAAAGCCTTCCCTGACCGGCGCCCTGAAAGAAAATGCCGGAAAGGTCAAGACGCAGCCGGCAAAGCCCGCGCCTGCCAAGAGTGAGCAGGCCCGCTGATGGCGGAGGCTAAGAAATATGGCATTGTGTACGCGGACCCGCCCTGGCGCTATGACATGAAGCGCGGCAAAGGCGTGGCAGAAAACCATTACCCCACCATGAGCATGGATGAAATATGCGCACTGCCGGTTGCAGACCTTGCGGCCAAAGACAGTGCGCTTTTTCTATGGGCCACCTTCCCGCAGCTTAATGAGGCGTTCCGGGTGATTGAGGCATGGGGCTTCCACTATAAGACCCTGGCGTTTCTGTGGCTGAAGCAGAACCGGAAAGCCGATAGCTGGTTTTATGGGATGGGCTTCTGGACCCGCTCCAACGCGGAGGTATGTCTGCTGGCAACACGCGGGCACCCGAAACGCCAGTGTGCGGGAATCCACCAGTTTGTGATCTCCCATATCGAGCAGCACAGCAAGAAACCCGATGAAGTGCGGGACAAGATCATAAAGCTCATGGGAGATCAGCCCAGGGTGGAGCTTTTTGCCAGGCAGCAGACCCCCGGCTGGGATGTATGGGGCAATGAAGTGGATTGCAGTATTACAATGCCGCAAAACGGATAAAAAAGATTCTCGCAGATCGGAGGTGACAACGAAATGCCTTATGTACCCGTACCCAAAGACTTAACCAAAGTCAAGACCAAAGTAGCCGCTGGCCTGACAAAGCGCCAGCTTATTTGTTTCAGTCTGGCCGCGCTGGTGGGGCTGCCGGTATATTTCCTTACCCGCGGCGCCATCGGCAATTCGGCGGCGGTGCTCCTTATGATCGGCCTGATGATGCCCTTTTTCTTCTTTGCCATGTATGAGAAGGACGGGCAGCCGGCGGAAAAGCTGTTAAGGAACCGGCTCCGCTATAAGCTCTGGCCGAAGGACCGCCCTTACCGGACAGAAAACTTCTACAAATCCATATCCAAAAAGGAGGTATCACAGATTGCCAAAAACCAGACAGCAGGAGGCGCAGGAAAAACGTCTGCAAAGAAACGTAAAGCAGGCAAAAAAGACCCGCACCGAAGCAAGAAAGGCAGGAAGTAAAACTGCCTCTCCTGCCGGGCCGAAGAAAAAGCCCGGCTTTTTTTCCGGGCTGAAAGCGGACGCCCCGCAGACGGTCCAGCAGAGTATTCCCTATAAGGAAATGTACCGGGACGGTATCTGCCGTGTGAGCGGCAATTATTACACCAAGACGGTGCAGTTCTTTGATATTAACTACCAGCTCGCGCAGGCGGACGACAAGGCGCAGATTTTTGAGGGCTACTGCGATTTTCTCAATTACTTTGACGCCTCGATCCATGTGCAGCTCACCTTCATCAACCAGCGGGCCAATATGCAGGACTTTGTTCACAGCATAGAGATTCCTGCCCGTGGCGACGAGTACGACGGAATCCGCAGGGAGTACGCGGATATGTTAAAGAACCAGCTCCAAAAGGGCAACAACGGCCTTACCAAGCGGAAATACATCACCTTCGGGATTGAAGCGGAGGACCTTCGCACGGCGAAAATGCGTCTGGAACGGATCGAAACGGACGTGCTGGGGAACTTCAAAGCCCTGGGCGTGCAGGCAAGGCCCTTAAACGGGCTGGAACGTCTGGAGCTTCTGCACAGCCAGCTCCACCCGGACGGCCAGGAGAAACTTCATTTTAACTGGTCGGATTTGCCGAAAACCGGGCTCTCCACAAAGGACTATATCGCCCCTTCCGGTCTCTCCTTCTCCCAGGACGGCAAGACCTTCCGGGTGGGCGACCATTCCGGCGCGGTGTCCTTCTTGCAGATTTTGGCCCCGGAGCTGACGGATCGGCTGCTGGCGGAACTGCTTGACCTGGATGACGCCGTGACAATCAACCTGCATATCCAGTCTATCGACCAGGCCCAGGCGATCAAGAACATCAAACGCAAGATGTCTGATTTGCAGAAGATGACGATTGAGGAACAGAAGAAAGCGGTCCGCTCCGGCTATGACATGGACATCATACCTACCGACCTTGCCACTTATGGGGAAGAAGCGAAAAATCTCCTGCAGGATTTGCAGAGCCGGAATGAAAGGATGTTCCTTGTGACGGTTCTGGTGGAGAATATCGCCCCGAAGCGCAAAAAGCTGTTTACGGATATTTTTTCCGCTTCCGGTGTGGCGCAGAAATACAACTGTGCCCTGAAACGCCTGGACTTCCAGCAGGAGCAGGGCCTTATGTCCTCTCTATGCCTGGGGCAGAACCAGATCGAGATCGAGCGGGGTCTTACCACCAGCAGCACGGCCATTTTCGTGCCGTTTACCACCTGCGAGCTGTTTCAGGAGGGCGAGGCTTTGTATTACGGTCTCAATGCCCTTAGCAACAACCTGATTATGGCGAACCGCAAGAACCTGAAAAACCCCAACGGCCTGTTCCTGGGTACGCCCGGCAGTGGCAAATCTTTCTCTGCCAAGCGTGAGATCGTCAATGTGTTCCTTCTGACGGAGGACGACATTATCATAGCAGACCCGGAAAATGAGTACGGGCCTTTGGTAAAGCAGTTTGGAGCTCAGGGGCAGGTCATTGACATTTCCCCTAACTCCACTAACTACATCAATCCGATGGATATAAACCTGGACTATTCGGATGATGAAAACCCGATCACCCTGAAAAGTGATTTTATCCTGTCTCTGTGTGACCTTATCATCGGCGGCAAGGAGGGGCTTTCCCCTATTGAAAAGACGATCATTGACCGCTGCACAAGGCTTGTGTACCGGGACTATTTGCAGGACCCGCGCCCGGAAAACATGCCAATCCTGGGGGATTTGTACGACCTCCTTCGCAAACAGAGCGAACCGGAGGCGCAGAATATCGCCACGGCGCTGGAAATCTACGTCAATGGTTCCTTGAATGTGTTTAACCACCGTTCCAATATCCAGATGGATCACCACCGGGTACTGTGCTTCCAGTTGAAGTCATTGGGAAAGGCCCTGAAAGAGATCGGCCTTCTTATCATGCAGGACGCGGTCTGGAACCGTGTTACGGCCAACCGCTCCAAGCATAAGACGACCTGGTTCTATATCGACGAATTCCACCTCCTGCTGAAAGGACAGACCGGAAGTTTCAGTGTAGAGATATGGAAACGGTTCAGAAAATGGGGCGGGATTCCCAGCGGTTTAACGCAGAATGTGAAGGACCTGCTGGCTTCCAGGGAGATCGAGAACATCTTTGAGAACTCGGATTTTATCTACATGCTCAACCAGGCCCAGGGAGACCGGCAGATTTTGGCGAAGCAGTTAGGCATTTCGCCCCACCAGCTTTCCTATGTGACCCATTCCGGCCCCGGCGAGGGTCTTTTGTTTTTCGGCAATGTGATTATTCCTTTCGTCGATCACTTCCCGAAGGACACCCTTCTGTATTCGGTCCTTACCACAAGGCCGGATGAAGTGGCAGGCGCATGAGCGCCGGCAGACCAGCAACGATAATTCAGACTGGAGGTGATGGATATGTCCCGTGATAAAGAGTTCAGACGGCCCAAAGACGCGGTGCGGCAGCCGGCGGGAAAAACAGAAACCGACGTCCGGACCGGCGAGATGCGCGGGCAGGATTTTGATCTGCGCCGGGCCCGTGACGCTCCTGTGCAGGAAGATAACCGCCATAGAGGGTGGAACCTGTATCAAGGGGCTTCGGAGGACGGCGCAGTTCCAGCAACGGATTCCAATACGTATGCTGCTGCTTCCCGGCAGCCAGTGGATGAAATGGCGGCTTATGAATCTGCGGACTATGGAACACATGCGGAGGCTTTTTCCCGGCAGTCGTCCGGGGATTCTGACAGCTTCATTCAGGACAGCCGCAGCGTTCCGCAGCAAAACGGGCCGGATTTTTCCGGGCGTGACAGCTTCCGCGAAAGCAGGCAGCAGGATTCCAGGCACAGTGATTCCGGCAGGCTCCAGCGCCGGGATGCAGACTTTTCCCGGCGCGGCGGCCAGGAGTTGCCCGGTTCCGGCAGTTCGGAGGCTTCCGCTGCTTCGGAGGCCGGCAGCACAAATGCCGGGGAAACATCGGGCAGACGCCGGATGCACCAGCATGGCAACAAGTACCAGCAGCGTTTCCAGGAGGCGGCAAAAGCCGAGGAACCCCAGGAGAAACAGCCGGGTTCAGCCGAGGGAGAACCGAAACGGCCTTCCAAGCTGGAATTTACCGCTGACGAGCTGCCACCGGAGGCGGCGGATAAAAAGCTGACCCAGGCGAGGCGCAGGGCCGAGCGTGTGGAAAAGAAGCTGGAGGACGCCGAGGCGCGTCTGCCTTCCCGGAAAAAACTGCGGATGGAGACGGCTTCCGACCCGGAGACCGGCAAAGCAAAAAAACGGCTGAAATTTGAGCAGGAAGTAAAATCCCAGCGGGCGCATGTAAAGGGCTCCCTTCCCATGCGCCCGGTAAAGGCGGCAGCGAATACGGCTGTCGGCTACGCCCATAAGAAAATCTACCAGGCGGAGGAAGAAAATGTCGGCGTGAAAGCCGCCCACCGCACCGAGCTTGTGGGTGAGGCCTGGGCGCGCACCCTGTACCACCGCCATAAAACAGCGCCATACCGCCGGGTGACAAAGTTACAGCAGAAATCAGCGAGGGCTAACGCGAAGCTTGCCTACCGGCAGACCCTTTCGGAACACCCGGAGCTAAAGAAAAATTTCCTTGCCCGGATGTGGCAGAAGCAAAAGCTGAAACGGCAGTATGCCAAAGCCGCAAGGGAGGCACAGAAAACCGGAAAGCGGGCAAAGAACGCAGCCGTTACAACGGAAAAGATCGCTGCTTCGGTGGTAAACACCGTCAAGCGTCACCCGGTTATCTGCAGCATTCTCGTCCTTCTGCTTTTGGTGGTATTTCTCATTTCTTCGCTGTTTTCCTCGTTTTCCAATATCGGGACCGGGGGCCTGGGAAGTATCGCCGCCTCTACCTATCTGGCGGAGGACCAGGACATCAACAACGCGGAGCTTATCTATACCGAGTGGGAAACAGACCTGCAAATGGAAATAGACCGTGTGGAGACAGACCGGCCCGGTTATGACGAGTACCGCTATAACATCGGCGCAATCGAGCATGACCCCTATATCCTGATGGGCTATCTCACTTCTGCCTATCAGAATTTCACCTATGAGCAGATCGAGGGCGTCCTGCGGCAGCTTTTTAATGAGCAGTATTCCCTTACCTTTACGGAGGAAACGGAAATCCGCTACCGGACAGAGACCCATGTTGACCCGGAGACCGGCGAGGAAACCGAGGAAGAAGTACCGTATGAGTGGCACATTCTGAATGTAAAGCTCACGGCCACGCCTCTTGCAAACCTGGTGGTGCAGCGCATGAGCACCGAGCAGAAAGAAATCTGTGAGATTCTATTGCAGACCAAGGGCAACCGGCAGTATGTGAAAAATGTCTTTGGGATAAACTGGCTGCCCTATGTCACCAGCTACTACGGCTACCGGGTACACCCCATCAGCGGGGAAAAGAACTACCATACCGGCGTTGACATCGGCATGGCCCAGGGCACGGAAATCTTAGCCGGCCATGACGGTACGGTTACGCTGGCAGGAAACGCGGGCGGCTACGGCCTGTGTGTCGCCATTGAAGGCGAGGCTTACGAGGGGCATACCCTTACCACGAAATACGGCCACTGTTCACAGCTTCTTGTGTCCGTGGGCCAGGAAGTAAAGGCCGGGGATGTAATCGCGAAGGTCGGCAGCACCGGCAATTCCACCGGGCCGCACCTGCACCTGGAGGTATTGGTGGACGGGCAGTATTTGAATCCGCTGTATTTTGCAGATACCGGTGACACCGGCAGTACCGGGCTGCCAGCCATTGGCGCAGGCGGAGGCGGCAGCTACTTTGATTACGATATTCCGCCGGAGGCCCTTGCGGATGAACAGTTCGCGGCCATGATCGCGGAGGCGGAGAAATACTTAGGCTATCCGTATGTGTGGGGCGGCGCAAGCCCTTCCACTTCCTTTGACTGTTCAGGCTTCGTTTCCTGGGTAGTCAACCATACCGGCTGGAACTTCGGGCGGCTTACCGCGGACGGGCTTTTAGGCGTGTGTACGCCTGTATCGAGTGCGGACGCAAGACCCGGCGACCTGATTTTCTTCCAGGGGACCTATAACACCAGCGGCGCAAGCCATGTGGGAATCTATGTGGGTAACGGAATGATGATCCACTGCGGGGACCCGATCTCTTACGCAAATATCAATACAAGTTACTGGCAGCAGCATTTTTACACCTTTGCGCGGCTGCCTTAACAGAATGGAGGTAACAACTTGAACCCTAAAATTGAAAAACTGGCAAAAGACATTGAAAAGACCAAGGCGAAGATCGCGGAGCAGCAGGCCAGGCTCCAGGATTTGGAGAAACAGAAAACGGAGCTGGAGAACACCGACTTTGTGGCGGTGGCCCGCAGCTACCACCTGACGCCCCAGGAACTGGCCGAATTCTTAAAAACGCGGCAGATGGCGTCCGCACAGGAGTCTTCGCCGCAGGAACAGGAGGAAGTGCATGAGGACTAAACGAATCTCTCTCCTTGTGGCGCTTGTCTTTCTCATAGGCGCCATGACCTTGCCCATGACGGCTTTTGCCGCCGGGGGCAAGGACACCACGCCGCCCACGCTTACGGCGGTGCTGGATGGGGAAACCGTAAAGATCGTAAGCAGCGACGACAATTCCGGCGTGGAGGCGGTCTATATCGACAAGACCCGTGTAAATTCCCTTGTGGACGGGAAAGCCTCTGTCGCGCTGAAGGATTATGCCGGCACAGATAAAAAAGTGAGCGTCTACGCGGTGGATTATGCCGGCAACCGTTCTGATGCCGTGCAATTTGACAACCCCTATTACAAGGAACCGGTGTCCACGGAAAAGCCGGCTGCCCCCACGCAGCCGAGCCAGAGCAGCACCCCGGCAACAAAACCGGTACAGACCCAGGCAGCTTCTTCCGGCAGCACGGGCACCCAAAGCAGCAGTTCCAATACGGGAACGGATTCGGGCGGCACAAGCTCCCAGGACGGCAGCTCCGGCAGTACAGGAAATTCCGGCACACCGGAGCCCACCACTTCCTCCGTCCCGGAGGGCGCTTTCACCCCGGAGGGGACCGGGACCGTGCTGGACAGCGCCACCGGCGAGGATGGGGATAAACAGTTTTACACCATTACCACCGAGGCCGGGAATGTGTTCTACCTTATCATTGACGGCAAGCGTGACGACAACAACGTTTACTTTCTGAATGGCGTCACCGAGGCGGACCTGATGGCCCTTGCGGAAAAGAATGATGGCAGCGTGAGCGTGATCCCCGCTGCGGATGTCTGCACCTGTAAGGAGAAATGCGAGGCCGGAAAAGTCAATACCGGCTGCCCGGTCTGCAAAAATGACTTAAACGGCTGCATCGGAAAGGAAAAGCCGGCAGAGCCGGAGGAACCGGCTGAATCGGAACAGCCAAAGAAAGATACCGGCAGCGTCGGCACGATCATCTTTATCATCGTCGCCCTGCTTGCAGTCGGAGGCGTCGGCTATTATGTGAAGATCGTGCGCCCGAAACAGCAGGCGGCGGACGAGGACGAATTTGACGAGGACGACGGCTACGGGGAGGGCTTTGACCCGGACGAGGCTTACGGCGAACCGGAATATCTCTCCGAGGATGACTTTGAGGATAGCACCCATGAGGACGGCGAGTAATGCGCCGTCCTTACCTATTTTATGAAAGTGAGGTCTTTCTATCGTGAATATGAAAACGAATACACACCGCCGCGGTCTGCACAGGATCGTGGCATTTTTACTCTGCGCGGTATGCGTCTTTAGCCTGCTTCCCGCCCAGGCGTTTGCGGCAGGCGTGGGCCAGAAAGCAAGCTCCTGGCTGGGCGACCAGTATGTAGGGTCTGACGGGCAGCATTATTATTCCCCGGTGCCTACCAATTTCCTTGCTTACAATTCAGACGGAACCACGGATAAACGTTCCGGCTCCGGCGGCAGCGCCTACCGGCACTACATGCTGACAGATTCGGACGGCGTGACCCATTCGGTCTACTGCGTGGAGAGCGGGATTCCCTACAACACTTCCGAAAATACCTATACTTCGGAGAACGGGACCAACAGCGATTACCTGAATATGCTCCCGTCCGCTGCCAGGCGCGGCATTACCCTGACTGCGATCTATGGCTGGAAACCCGGCGCCTCCCTTCCTGTTTCCGGAATCAATGAGGACGATTATAAAATGGCGACGCAGATCATCCTCTGGGAATACCAGCAGCAGCTTCGCAGCGACCCCTACAGCCGGCACAGCAACGGCCACGCTTCGGCGGACCAGTATTACAGCGTGGTTGCCGGGCGTCCTGCGGAAAAGGCATACAACTGGATTCTGGAACAGGTGGCGTCCCACTCCACCGTCCCTTCCTTTACCGCGGCGAATAAGGGGGATGCCCCTGTTCTGGAACTGAAATGGGACACCAGCAGAAAGGTCTATACCCTGACTGTTACCGACACCAACAACCTGAATATCGACCTGCAAATGCTTTCCGGCAGCGGCGTGACCGTGAGCAGGAACGGCAACCAGTACACCTTCACCAGCAAAAACATGATTATGGAGCCGGTGAGCTTTGAGTTCAGAAAAGACATTCCGGTTGCCAACGACATGCTGATCTGGGGCCGCCCTGGTTATCAGACCATGATGACCGGCGCCAGCGACCCGGTTTCCTTCTTTATGAACATCAAAACGGAGACCTACGGCACCGCGAAGATCGTCAAGACCAGTGAGGACGGCATTGTGTCCGGCATTTCCTTCCGCATTTCCGGCACGGATATTTTGGGAAATGAAGTCAATGAGACTGTTACTACCGGGGATAACGGCCAGGTGGAAAAGAAATTCCTGCCCGGCACTTACCTGGTGACGGAAATCCCGGTTGACCGCTATGTGACCCCTTCCGCACAGTACATCACTATTGAGAGCGGCCAGACTGCTTCCGTCCATTTCAGCAATATTTTGAAGAAATTCCGCGTGCATGTGGTAAAGAGCGACGCGGACACCGGGACCGCCCAGGGCGACGCCACCCTTGCCGGGGCGACCTATGGGATTTATAACAATGGCGAGCTGGTAGATACCTATACCACCGGGCCGGACGGCAGCTTTATGACCCGTTACTATGTCTGCGGCGATAGCTGGACGGTACGGGAAATCGAGCCCAGCACCGGTTATCTTCTGAATGATACGGTCTATGAGGTGGGCGCTTCCCCGGCGCTGTACGAGGTGGAGCTGAACACTACGGAGAACCAGGTCACGGAAACCGTGATCTATGGCAATATCCAGCTTGTCAAGCATACGGACGACCCGGACCCGGATGTGTCCGAAGATGAAAATACGGAAGAACCGAATGAGGGTGTGATCGAGCACCCGGAGGCCGGCGCCGTCTTTGAAATCTACTTGAAGGCGGCGGGTAGCTATGATGCGGCGAAGGAAAGCGAGCGCGACCTGCTCACCACGGACAGCGACGGCTTTACTTCCTCCAAAATGCTGCCTTACGGCCATTATACGGTCCACCAGACAGCCGGTGAGGAAGGCAAGGCGTTCATTCCTGATTTTACCGTCTTTATTTCCGCAGACGGCCAGACCTACAGCTATATTCTGAATAACCGCACCATTACCGCAAGGCTCAAGGTGGAGAAATGCGACGCCGAGACCGGGAGCATTATCCCGATGACCGGCACGGGCTTCCAGATCAAGGACCTTTCCACCGGGGAATTTGTCACCCAGGAAATCTTCTACCCAAACCCGGAGACCCTTGATACCTTCTATGTTTCGGACGAAGGCTGGCTCATGCTGCCGGAACCTCTGCATACCGGGGATTATGAGCTTTATGAGGTGGCGGCTCCTTACGGTTATGTCCTTTCCAGTGAGCCCGTACCGTTCACCATTGACGGCAGCGAGGCGGTTGTGACCGTCACACAGTACAACATGCCCCAGAAGGGCCAGCTCACCATCACAAAGACCGGCGAGGTGTTCGCTTCCGTCCAGGAAAACGACGGCCTGTATCAGCCGGTATATGAAGTGGCCGGGCTTCCCGGCGCAGTTTATGATGTGATCGCTGACGAGGATATTTACACCGGCGACGGGACCCTCCGAGTAGCAAAGGACACAGTTGTAGAGACCCTTACCACCGGGGAAGATGGAACCGCCACAAGCGTACTTCTGTACCTGGGCCGCTACCGTCTGGAAGAACGGCAGGCGCCGGCTGGCATGGTCGTAAATGCTGTCCCGGAATATGCGGAGCTGACCTACGCGGGCGAGACCGTGGAGGTCACGCAGACCGCAGTAGGGTTGTATGACGAGCGCCAGAAAGTGGATGTTGCCCTGTTCAAAGCTCTGGAAACAGACGAGCTTTTCGGGCTTGGCATGAATGAGGAATACAAGGACATTTCCTTTGGTCTGTATGCTTCCGCTGACTTGACGGCGGCGGATGGCAGCGTGATCCCGGCAGGCGGGCTTCTGGAAGTGGTCTCCGTTTCCGCAAATGAGGCGGGCGGCTATGACGCTTGCTTTGATTCCGACCTTCCGTTTGGCAGCTATTATGTGCAGGAGCGCACCACCAACAGCGCCTATGTGCTTTCCGATACCAAATACCCGGTAGTTTTTGAATATGCGGGTCAGGAGGCTGCTCTTGTCTCTATCCTGATAAATGAGGGCGAGGCTGTTCCCAATGACCTGCTCCGCGGACGCATTGACGGTGTGAAATATGGCGAGAGCACGGAGGTTGGCGAAGATGTGAAGCTGGCCGGCGCGGTGATGGGCCTGTTTAAGCCTGACACCGAAGAATTTACCGAGGAAAACGCGCTGCTTACCGTAACCACCGGTGAGGATGGCAGCTTTGCCTTTGAGAATATCCCTTACGGTCACTGGATTGTAAAGGAAATTTCCGCTCCCGCGCTCTATACGGTGAGCCCGGAGGAACACCACATTTATATCGGTGCGGACGGCCAGACAATCGAATTCCGCGTGGATAATACCCTGATCCGCGGACGGGTGCAGCTCCATAAGACCGAGGCGGTGGATGAACCTTCCTCTGTGGAGAGCGATAAGGAGAATACTTTCCTGCGCTTCCTCTCCGGCGCGGTGTTTGAACTGTATGAGGACGCCAACGGCAACAAGGAGCTGGATGCCGAAGATACGCTGGTCGGCGCCCTGAAAGAGACAGACGGCGGATTCCACATGGCGGAGGATCTTCTGGCTAAGGGCTATTTCGTAAAAGAAAAGAAAGCGCCGGAGGGCTACCAGCCTGACGAAAAGGCTTATTACTTTGCGATCACCGAGGACGGCCAGACCGTTGTGATCGAAAACGGCGAGGCAGGCCGGGGATTTACCAATGAGGCATACCGCGGCAACCTGAAAATCACCAAAGATTCCAGTGACGGACGCAAGGACGGATTTGCCATTGAGGTCAAGAGCGCAGACGGTTCTTACTGTGAGACCTTCACCACACCGAAATCCGGCGTGATCGAGGTCAAGGGGCTGCGCGTCGGCATTTATACCGTAACCGAGCTTTCCAACCGTGCAAGCAAGGATTATATCATTCCTGACGCGGCCACGGTGGAGATCAAGGCGGACCAGACCGCAACGGTCCAGTTCTTTAATGAGAAACCAGAAAAACCGGAAACTCCTGATAATCCGAAAACACCGTCCAAGCCTTCCACACCGTCTAATCCTGATAAGGCAGTACCGCAGACCGGTGATGACAATTTCATTTTCCTGTACGGCGGCCTTCTGGCGCTGGCTCTGATCGGCGGTGGGATGTTTGCTGCCCTCTATTTCAAGAAGGGGAAATACAGCAGACAGACCCCTAAGACAAAGGCTGCGGGCATTGCGGCCCTCTCCCTCTGCGCGGCACTGGCGTTAGGCAGCGGCTTCCTGATGGTCCGTGACCTCTGCCAGTACAGTGAAAGCGCCGGGGCTTATGATGACCTCGCAGGACTGGTGGAGCTGCCGGAGCGGACCGAAACACCGGAGGATATGGAGACCGGGACCGCACCCATTGAAACGGAACCTGCTGGGTCAGCCCCTTCCGTGGTTCTTCCTATGGTGGATTTTGAATCTTTGCGGGAAAGCGGGCCGGACATCATCGGGTGGCTTACCCTTCCCGATACGGTGATCAACTACCCGGTAACGCAGGCGGATGACAACGAGTATTACCTGCACCACCTGTATGACGGCACCTACAATAAGGTGGGATGCCTGTTCGCGGATTATGAGAACAAGGCGGATTTTTCTGACCGGAACACCATTATTTACGGACATAACATGCGGGACGGCTCCATGTTCGCCGCCCTGAATGAGTATGACGAACAGAGCTACTTTGATACCCATAAGCAGATGTACCTTGTGACCCCGGAGGGCGGTTATCTCTGTGAGGTTTTCGCGGCGTTTGTGGCAAAGCCTTCCGAATCCGGCAGCGATACCTCTCCCTGGCGTCTTAGCTGGAAGGATGACGGCGCTTATACGACCTGGCTTACCGCTATGGCGGAGCGTTCTGTTGTGGAAACGGACGTCACGGTGACAAGCAGCGATAAGGTGCTGACCCTTTCCACCTGCACGCCCGGAGGCGCGAGCCGCTTCATCGTCATGGCAAAGCTGGTGGAAGTAAACAACGAAGCAGACTGAAAACCGGTGCGGGGGCATGTGCTCCCGCACCAGTCATTTACAAGGAGGATTTTTTCTATGGTGAATACCATTGTTTCAATACCCGGCTATGTGCATTTGTACCGCTCCCTTCTTAGGTTTTACGACATGCCGGAAAATGAGATCAGGGAAATGCTGTACCTGCTGAACACGGCCAACCTGGACTGCTACGAGTATTACCACCCCGAGCGGGAACTGGCCCTGAGCGGCCCGGTAGCTTTCTGCCACTGGTTGGAGACGATGGACTGCCGGCCCTACCGCACGGAGGTACAGCTTTACAAGTCGCTACTGTTCCTACAGCGCAGCGTGGACCGTGACCTGATCGTGACTTCCCAGCGGGAGGCATTGCAGACGCTTAAATGTATTATCTCCAATATCGAATACCGCTTTTACAAGGCTTATGAAATGGAGATCGAGGACAAGCGGACCGTGTACGGGGAATGTACCTACCGGCTGGTCCCCAGGGAGGACGAGCCGAGCGTGTGCCTGATGCACGACTGGATTTATCTGCCAAGCGCGTAAACTGTCACGGATTCTATACAGGATTCGGGACAAAACCATTTTCAAAGGAGGGATGCCTTATCACGCAGAAAGAGGTCAATGCCGTTTTTGACGGTCAGGTGGCTCTATGCAGGGAAATCCTGCAAAAGAAAACAAAGGAATACACAGGGGGCGATACGGACCGGCTGGGGGCTTTCAAGGCTGCCGCTGCTTTACAGCACACGACACCGGAGCGTGCCCTTGCCGGGATGCTGGCAAAGCATATCGTTTCCCTGTATGACATGTGCTTTGCCGACGGCATGAGCTTTGACGCCGGCACATGGGACGAGAAGATCACAGACAGTCTTAACTATCTGTTTTTACTGAAAGCGATTGTAAAGGAGGGACAGACCAATCAACAGAATTGAAGTAAAGGTTTTGAACTGCCAGGCGGTGGCGGAGGCCGAGAAAAACATGGTGTTTGCGGCCAGGCTTACCCAGCGCGGGCATAAGATCAATACAATGGAGGATCTGACGGCGCTTTATGAAAAGTCGTTCAGCAATGATACCGTAACGGCGATCAGCAAGCTCCCGCACCCCACGATCCAGAAATTCGCGGTTATCACCGTTGCCATTGTAGGCGCAAGCAGGCGTTTCCTTGCGCAGATCACCAGGCACCAGAACGAGGTAAAGTTTATGAGTGCGTCCTTACAGTACAGCAACTATGCGGGACAGGCGGATTTTGCTGTACCCTATGAGATTTTGACTGCGCCGAAGGCAATTCAGGAAATGTATCTGGAAAGCTGTAAATCCGATATGGATTGTTACGAAGAACTGTGCGCGGCAGGGATCGGGCACGACGCGGCGGGCTATGTCACGCCCCAGGGCCTTAGGAATGTGCTGATTATCAGCGCAACACCTTACCAGTGGAAACATATCATCGGCCAGCGGGTATGCCGGCGCAATACGGACGAGACCCGGATCGTGCTCCTGAAAATCTGGCAGGAGCTTTTTTCATTGAGCCAGGTACTCTTTGCTCCCGATCTTACCGGCCCTTTCTGCCAGAGAGATCAATGTCTGGAGGGGAAAATGAGCTGCAAAAGAAAGATCGCGGGCAGCATGACGCCCGGCGGGATTTTGGCGGCGGATTACCCGCTGCTTATGGAAGGCGGCGCCCATGAAGATTAAGCTGATCGATTTTGGCGTGCCGGAGGATCAGAGACCCTACCGGCCACATGGGAACGATGCCGGCGCGGATGTGTATATGCCCTATGACTGCACCCTACAGCCCGGCGAGATTACGAAAATTCCCCTGGGATTTGGGATCGAGGTGCCGGATGGGTTTGCCGGATATGTGTTCCCCCGCAGCAGCATGGCTGTCAAAGGGCTGGTCTGCGAGCTGCCGCCTGTAGATTCCGGCTACCGTGGGGAAATCCATGCAATTCTTAGCAATGTGAGCAGCCAGACGCGGCACATTCCCAAAGGTTCAAGGATCGGCCAGCTCGTCATTACGCCGGTGGTGATCGCGGATTTTGTGACAGAGCTTGGGGAGCAGCGGGGCACCGGCGCCTTTGGCAGTACAGGGAAATGATAAAGAGTGCAGCAGGAAAATGAGCCGCCAGACAAAAGGCGGCTCATTTTAGGACAAAACAGGGATTATCGCCGGTATAGGGATGGGACATTATCAGGACATTACCGGATACAATATTAAGAAAAGCGGCCAACTGCTGGCCGCTCTACCGTTTGCTATTGAGTTCTTTCATAATGCCGAGAATATATTCCATTGATTTTGAGTCCAGTTTTTTGGCCTCAGTCATAAATTCCTGTAGTGTCTGCGGGCAGGCATTTCCTTCATCAAAGAATTCCTGGGGTGTTACGCCGAGATATTCGCAGATGTAGAAAAAGGACTGCATGGCGGGAAGTGACTTCTTATTCTCAATGTTATTGATGTAATTGTTCGCCTGACCCAGCGACAAAGACATGTCACGGGCAGATACTCCCTTTAGCGCCCTTAGCTTTGCCAGCCGTTCCGGGACAAAATCTTCATACATCATAGTCACCTCCTTCTGCATAATAGATTGTACCTTACAGGAGGTAAATATTCGGTAGATGAAAAAGGGTATTTGCGTTGACTTGCTAAAATAAACCTACTACACTATAGCAAGGCGGTAGTTTTAATCTATTATCGGAGGTGCCAGATGAAAAAGAAAACATGCTGTGTCACGGGACACAGGGATTTACCGCAGAATCAGATCAACTATGTAAAGGCTGCCCTGCTGCGTGAAATTGAAAAATCGGTTGCGGACGGCTTTACCTGCTTCATGAGTGGGGTCGCGGAGGGCGTGGATCAGTATTTTGTGGAAATAGTTATGGAAAAGCAGAAAGATGATCCTTCATTGGAATTGATTGCCGTAATCCCATATCAGAAACGGCTGGACAGTCTCAGGGCAAAGAGGCGGACCTATGAAATGCTGGAGGCTTGCCGTGATGTGGTTGTGATACAGGAGGAATACCAGCCCAGCGTCTATTCCCACCGCAACCGCTATATGGTGGAACACTCTGACCGGGTAATCGCGGTGTATGACGGGCGGGAAAAAGGCGGAACCGTAAGGACGATCCGCTTCGCACATCAAATGAAAAAAGAACTGCGGGAAATACCCGTGGGAGAAATCTATTTCCCGAAAAAGTAAAACAGAATAAGACAACTTGGCACAGCGCTCACTTGGACAGTGGGCGTTTTCTTTTGCCCGAAAGGAGGCATTTTTATGTGGAGTATCATAACACACCTTATCGCATTTACAGCCGGTACGGTAGCCGGCGTTGTGCTGCTCTGTCTGATGCAGGCAGGAAAAATGGCGGATGAAGGTTACGAAAATATGGAACGGAGGAATAATAGATGAATACTGAAATTGCGGAATATATCAAAAACCATATCCGGGAGTATTTACCGCCGGAGTATCAGGAGGCTCATATCACTCTGGAAGAAGTGACAAAAGGAAATGACCGGAGGCTTACCGGCCTTATGATCCGAAACGACGGAGAAATTACTGTCCCGACAATCTATTTGGAACCCTATGCCAAGCAGCTTGCGCAGGGGCGGCCAATGGATGAAATCATACGGGAAATCGTACAGATCAGGACGGAACAAGATACCAGGGTTCCCTTTGAAGTATCGGACTTAATGGATTACAGACAAGTAAAGCCCATGCTTGCTATCCGTCTATGCGATCCTGAACAAAACCGGGAGTATTTGAAAGATAAACCGTTTACCCCGTGCGGAGAGTTGGCTGCGGTCTACCGGATTCAGGTCATGGAGAGCAAAGAGGGTGTTGCCTCTGCTGTTGTTACAGATCGTATGATGGAATTGTGGGGTGTTACTAAAGAGCAGCTTCATCAGGATGCAGTTGCGGCAGAAACAGAAAGAAGCCCGGTCTGTTTTTACAGTATGGAAGATATGATGGACGAAATCATGTTCTCGTCAAAACCTGAAAATCTGTTTGAGTGCACAGAACCGTTGGATGCAGCTACTATGCCAATGTATGTTCTGACAAATGCCAGCAAAGTAAACGGTTCCGGGATTCTTGCGCGGGACGGGGTTCTGGATAAAATCGGTGAGCTGCTTGGAAAGAATTTCTATGTTCTCCCCTCGTCTATACATGAGGTGCTGATCGTACCGGATAATGGCGATATGCAGGCAAAGGAACTGGAAAGCATGGTTAAGGAAGTTAATGCGACCCAGGTGGCTCCGGCTGACCTTCTTTCCGATAAGGTACAGTATTATGACCGGGCGGCAAAAACTCTTGGCCGGAAACAGGAAAAGGGGCTCCTGGAACGGCTGGCAGAAAATAAGGCGCAGGTAAAAGAACAGGCAGAAAAAGCACCAAAGGAAAAAACAGCGGCAAAACAGGAACCGAGTTTATAAGGGCAGCTATGCGGCTGCCTTTTCTATATTCAAAGAAATGGAGGATGACAAGTGAAATTAGTGATTGCAGAAAAGCCCTCTGTCGCTATGGCTTTGGCGGCGGTATTGGGCGCAGATGAGAAAAAGGACGGCTATCTGGAAGGCGGCGGCTACCTGGTGAGCTGGTGCGTCGGCCACCTTCTGGAGCTGGCACAGCCTGAAGCCTACGGGGAACAGTATGCCAGATGGCGCTATGGCGATCTGCCGATCCTGCCGGACGAATGGAAATATGAGGTGCCGAAGGACAAGAAGAAACAGCTTGACCTCCTGTGCCGGCTGATGAAGGACAAACGGGTGGATTCCGTGGTGTGCGCCACTGACGCCGGACGCGAGGGTGAGCTGATCTTCCGTCTGGTCTATGAGTATGCCGGGTGCAGGAAACCGATGGAACGCCTCTGGATTTCCAGTATGGAGGACGCGGCGATCCGGGACGGTTTTGAACACCTGCGCCCCGGTAAGGATTATGACCGTCTCTATGAGGCCGCGGTTTGCCGGGCCGGTGCGGACTGGCTGGTTGGGATCAATGCGACCAGGCTGTTTTCTGTCTTGTACGGCGTCACCCTGAATGTCGGGCGCGTCATGTCCCCAACGCTGGCGCTTTTGGTGCAGCGTGAGGCAGAGATTCAGGCATTTACCAGCAGGCCCTTCTATGTCCCAGAGATCACTTGCGGCGGTCTTACTGCTTCCGGTGATAAGCTGGCGGAAAAACAGGCAGCAGAGACAATCCGCAGGGAATGTGACGGGCAGACGGCTTCTGTCCTTTCAGTGGAAAAGCAGGTAAAGACCGTACAGCCTCCCCGCCTCTATGATCTGACGACCTTGCAGCGGGAATGTAACCGTATCTACGGCTACACCGCCCAGCAGACCCTTGACTACCTGCAATCCCTCTATGAGAAAAAGCTGGCGACCTATCCCCGTACCGACAGCCAGTATTTGACCGAGGATATGCAGGCAACCGCCGCCTCCCTGATCCTGTGGCTGCGGGACAACATGCCTTTCGGGAAAGGATGCCTGGAAGAACCGGATATTGACCGGGTAACGGATGGCAGTAAAGTCACCGACCACCATGCCATTATTCCCACCGTGGAGATCGCCCGGACGGACCTGTCTGCTCTCCCTTCCGGGGAACGGGATGTTTTGGCGCTGATCGCCATGAGGCTCCTTTGCGCCACCGGCCAGACGCACCGCTTTGAGGCGGTCACGGTGGTACTGGATTGTGCAGGCCATTCCTTCACAGCGAAAGGAAAGACCGTCTTGCAGGCAGGTTGGAAGGAAATTGAACGGCTCTACCGCATGGGGCTGAAACAGGCGGAACTGGAAAAGGAGGACCCCGCAGACGCGGCCTTGCCGGAGCTTACCCAGGGCCAGACCTTTGAACCGGTGGCAGCAGGCGTCCGGGAAGGCAAGACCTCCCCGCCAAAGCACTATACGGAGGATTCCCTGTTGGCAGCTATGGAAACGGCAGGCGCGGCAGACGCACCGGAGGATGCAGAGCGCAAGGGTTTAGGCACCCCGGCTACCCGTGCGGCTACACTGGAAAAGCTGGTAACAACCGGCTTTGTGCAGAGAAAGAAAAAACAGCTCATTCCCACGGAAAAGGGAACCAACCTGATTACGGTCCTGCCGGATAATATTAAATCCCCGCTGCTTACCGCGGAATGGGAATCCAGACTAAAACAGGTGGAGCGCGGCGAGATCAGTGCGGAGGCTTTCATGGAAGGGATCGCCGATATGAACAGGGGGCTTGTCAAAGAACATACCGCACCGGAGGAACGGTTTGCCGGCCTGTTCCCTTACGCAAAAGGAACCCGGCGCGAGGCTGTCGGCACCTGTCCCCGCTGCGGCGGCACTGTGTATGAGGGCAAAAAGGGATTTTTCTGTGAAAAGCGAGACTGCTCCTTTGCCCTCTGGAAAGATAACAAATTCTTTACAGGTAAGAAGAAAACCCTGACAAAAACCGTTGCGGCGGCCCTTCTGAAAGAGGGCCGCGTTTCTATGTCCGGGCTTTACAGTGAAAAAACGGGCCGGACCTATGACGCGGTTGTGGTGCTGGATGATACGGGCGGCAAGTATGTGAATTTCAAGCTGGAATTTCCGGCGAGGAAAGGTGGGCGCAAATGAGCGCCCCACCGGAAAGAGAACTGACACGATCCGAGCGGGCGGCAATCCGAAGGCTGGTGACGAGTTTGTGCGCCAACTATGACTGCCAGGATAAGCTCTGCCTCCCCCTGGACTGTCCCTGCTACATGCTGAATAAATGGTGGACCGGCGCGTTCTGCCGTTATTTCCGGGCGGCGGTGCTGCCTACGGAGCCAAAGCTGGAATCTGCCCTGACCGGTGAAGATACTTCTCTCAGGCAGAAGATATGCCCGGTCTGCGGAAAGGCTTACCTTCCGGTCACAAGCCAGGCGTATTGTTCGGATTTTTGCCGTAGCTTTGCCAGACGGAAATCCGAGCGGGAACGGAAACGGCGCAGGCGGCAAAACAGAGGGTGATGTGTCCGCAACTTAGCCCAATCAGGCCAGTGTTTTCAAGGGTTTTAAGGCCCTGTTTACGGGGCGCCTATATTAGAATACTCCCGGCCTCTGAAATGGGGCTAAGTTGCGGACAAAGGGCGCATTTTAGTGCTCTATTTTTATGACAGTTTGGAGGGATGCTTATAGAAAAAATACCGATTGTGCCGGAGATCATGCGGATCGATACCAGGACGCAGGCCATTGACATGCAGCAGATCGGCAACCGGCGCTTCCTGTTCAATCCAAAGACCGGCGTGCTGGTCCTGGGCCGCCAGTATCAGGAAACAAGTCTTGTAAATGCCAGCCATGCCGTGGAGCTGGCAGATGCGGGAATCACAAAAGATTTTGACGATTTTGTGCGGGGCTGGATCGGGACCGGCAGGAACTATCCCAAAGGGGTGATCCACTTTGCCCCATGTGTAGATTCCGGAAACATTTCTCTTTTTGACCGGGCTTTTGACACGCTGGAAATGTTCAGGGAAAACGGTGCTCTGGCCGGAACGGTGGTACGGGGCTTCGGGAGCCGGTGGGAACAGCCCTTATCTGCGATCCTTACGGATTTACAGAAAGAGGAACAAAAGCCCTCCCTCCGGCAGCAGCTAAGGAAAACGCCGGAGGGCAAAGCTGTCCGGCACAGGAAAGAAAACCAACAACAACGATAGGAGGCGATTTTTTGAGTATCAACCATATTGAAACAGAGGACCTTCGCCGTATGGAGGGAAAAGGCGGCCTGATTTTGCAGGGCTGCGGCGGCGAGCTGCAGGAATGGCTTGACGGGATCAATGAAATGTTCACCGAGGCCGGTATTCTGAAAAACGGCGCGAAGTTCCAGGATATTTTTGCTTTTGAGTATAATGATTCTCCCTGTCTGCTCTATCCCTTTGAGGGTGTGGACCTGGAGATTGGGAAACTTGCCATGTGGCGTTTGCAGACCCATGAGACTTTCGGTGGCACATGGCTCTCTGATTTTGTCCCCAACCGTCTGGGCGGGTTTATCGGGGAACCGGCGCCGGAGCCGGAAAAGCCGGACTGCGCGCTGATCGGGCAGGACGGCAATATTTTTAACCTGGTGGGGATCGCTGAGCGCACTTTGCGGGAGCATGGGCTTACAGACCAGGCAAAGGAAATGAAGGACCGGGTATTTGCTTCCGGCAGCTATGGCGAGGCGCTTTGTATCATCGGCGAGTATGTGAATATCACAGATACGGAGCCGGAACAAAGGCCCTCCCTCCGGCAGCAGCTTAAAGAAACGAAAACAGCGGAACCGTCTGCCCGGCTAAAACCGGAAAAGCAGCAGGAACGATAACAGGAGGTGCCGATGGAAAAAGAAAAGACTTACGGTGTATGGGCGGTGCGCAGCGCCGCTTCAATCTTTGGGCGGGCGGAAAGCTGGTGCAAGGAGGCCGGCAGGCCCCTTGAATTTGCCTCCCAGGAGACAGCCGAGGCTTACGCGAAGGAGTGTAACAGCCGCACGACTGCCAACGTCCACTATTTTGTAAAGGAAAAGGAACCGGAACCGGGTGCTGTCCGAAAGGACGGAACACAGCCGGACAGAGCTGCCCGCGCCCATGAGGAACAGACGCCCCGAAACGCGGCGATGGAAAAACTGAATGAGATTCCCGGCAGGCAGCTTTCCAAAGATCCGGACCCTTTGGTGGAAATCCGTTCCGCGGTACACAGCAATTATGCCGGCATGGTCGCCATGCTTGCGGCAGACAACCGGGTCTATCTGGGCCGCGAGGAACACTATCACTATCAGGACGGGCTTACCTCCTATTACGATAACGGCGACGGCTCCCTATGCTTTGTCACAGACCGGGCGGATATGTATTATTTCCTCTACGGTGAGGGCTGGGCCCATTCTCAGGCGGAAATGCTGGAGCGTGGGCTTACATCGGATCAGTATGCGGAGTTTGCCCGGCTACAAAACGGCGTTCTCCGGCAGTTTGAAGCACAGCGGGAAATCCTGTTCGCCGGGCAGCCCTTCCAGCCGCCTGAAAGCTATCTGCGGAACGCGGAGCTTTACGAGGAAGGACAGACCGGCAATTATAATATGCTGGACGGCAGGCTGAACAACGAGCCCCCGGTGAAGCCGGACCTGACGGACGGCCAGACCCACGAGGAAATCCGGGAGCTTGCCCCGGAGACCTTGCCGGAAGAAAAGCCCTCTGTCCTGGACCGCCTGAAATCCGAGCGCCCGGAGCATGAGGCAAGGCAGATCACACCGCCTGTCCCGGAAAGGGGGCTTTGAGTATGGGGACCAAATTTGAAGGCGTAGACATACTGGACTTTCTGGGGCAGGTCGTAGAACTGCATACACAGCATTATAAAGAAGATTTTGACGTGGATAAAGAACTGATCCAAAAGGTGGCCTTATCAGGAGAACCGGAGGAGCGGCGCCTTCTCTGGATGTCACGGCCCTGCGGCACCTATTGTTTGAGCGAGCGGGAGGTGTATCTACAGGAAAGCAATGAAAATAAAGTGTGGATGTTCTACCATGAGCAGACGAATGACCCGATTTTAGCTTATGCCCTTACATTGGATGGTTTGCAGGATGGAAAAGTGACCGGCACCATCTACCCTCTGGATTACCCTTCCCATGTGGAGCGGGTGAAATCACTGTCCTGTCCCATTGACCGGGTAACGGTGACATTCGAGGACGGCGTACAGTTTACCTTGCCCTATCAGTCCCGGAGACGGCAGATCAATGAGCTTATGCCGGAGCACGGCACGCCAAAATCCATGCAGTACGCGCCGGAAAGCGAGCGGGAGCTGGCGGTGATCCTGCGCCGGGAACGGCTGAAACGGGATTACCATGCAAAGCCGGGCAATGTTCAGGAATACATGGAAAAATTAAAAAAGGCGTCCATGCGCGGCAGGCTCAAAGAGGCCCAGGCCGCCGTCGCTGCTCCCGGTAGAGGCGCACCCCATAAAGGCGGGCTGGACCGATGAAGGGCGGACGGGATAAGCGGTCTGTCCGTGTGGAGTTTGTTCTGACCGAGGCGGAGGCTGCTTTGATAAAAGAGCGCATGGCAGAGCTGGGGATCACCAACCTTTCCGCTTATCTCCGCAAAATGGCGGTGGACGGTTACATCATTCACCTGGATATGGGCGACATTCAGGAAATGATACGCCTCCTTCGTATCTGCTCCAACAACTTAAACCAGTACACCCGGCGTGCCAATGAAACCGGCAGCGTTTATGCTGCGGATGTGGAAGATCTGCGTACCCGGCTGGATGACCTGTGGAATGGTATGGATAAGCTGCTCCGGGGATTTGCAAACATTTCGTAAACGGAGAAAATAGCCGTTGCTTTCCGGGAACCGGCACGGTAGAATTTTGGCAGAGGGACATGATATTTTCCCGTGGAAGGAGGCTTGACCTATGCGTCTGATATTCAAACTGTTGGCGTTTCCCTTTGTCCTGGTTACGGGGCTTCTTTATCTGGTGTGCAAGTTCCTGGTGATCGCATCCGGCGCGGTGCTGGGGATTTTATCAGGCATTGTATTTCTGGCGTCGCTGGTGCTGTTCTTTACTGCCGGAGTGTGGGCCGGGCTTGCATGGCTGGTGATCGCGTTTCTGATAAGCCCCTACGGTCTGCCAATGGCGGCGGCCTGGCTGGTCGGGATGATCGGCGGCGCAAACCACGCACTCAAAGATTTTGTATTTGGATAAACTTATGGGCGGGGCATTTTCGGTGTCCCGCCCTCTTTTTCACTATTCGGGGCTGTCTCACAAGGCAGCTTTTTCTATTTGGAGGGATCACATGAAAGACACAACACAGCTATATATCTATCCGGCTTCCTATGTGCGTGAGCATGGAGAACTGGAACAATACCGTGCTTCCTATAAGGCAAATATCGCCTGTAAGGAGGCAATCGAACAGGCCATTGCCGATCACTACCGGGATAACCGCCTCGGAACGGAGGCAGTACATCAGGTTTTGGAACAATTCGGTTATGACCGGATGTTTTATGTGCTTGCGGGCACGGTCCGGCAAAAGGATTGGGATGGGCGTATTTCCCGCGATAACAAAGCCTGGGCGAAAACCATTCCGGTCTACGAGAACCCGGACGGCTTCGGCCAAGATCGGAATGTTTACTTTGTGGTGGATCGTAGCCACCCCGGACTTGTCGATCTCTTTCTTACGCAGGCCCGGCTCGATTATACAAAGGAACATGGGAAGAAAGTCTCGATCCGCGAAGGCATAAAACAGAGTACAGAGCGGACGGCAGCCGTACATGCACCAACAAAACGGAAAGAGCCGGAACGTTAATACATTTTCAAATTCGCACAAAACAGATACTTTCCCTATTGCTTCGTGCAGTTCAAAAAACGATTATTTCTAAATCCGTTCAAAACCATTGTATTTTCTCTTGCTTTGCGTTATAATGAAAACAAAAAAGGAGGCTGTGCAATGGAACGATACAAAGAGCTTGCCGCTTTGCGCTGTTTTACACATGATGATATGGTGCAGCTCGCCGGATCAGAAAGTTCCGCTGTATGGCAGATAAAGAGTTATCTGCAAAAAGGATATATCGAGCGTGTGCGCCGCAATCTATATGCGGTCATCAGCATGGAAACCGGACAGGCGATCCCGAACCGCTACCAGATAGCTTCCCGCGTGACAGACGATGCCTGTGTGTCCCACCACAGCGCCTTTGAATACTACGGATATGCGAACCAGGTTTTTTATGATGTGTACTTCACCACCCAAAAGCGCGTCCGCCCGTTCTCTTATGACGGCGTAAATTACTGTCCGATGGCCTGCCGGGGAAATACGGACATCATAAAAACAGACACCGGCATCCGCGTGACTTCTTTAGAGCGGACCGTGATAGACAGTATAGCGGATTTTGAAAAAATCGGAGGCCTGGAAGAATTGTTGCGCTGCCTTCTCCTGATTCCTTCGCTTGATTACAGCAAACTGCTTGACGCGCTGGAACTGTATGGCCGGGCGCAGCTATATCAAAAGGCCGGATTTATTCTTGAAGCATGGAAAGAGGAACTGTCTTTACCGGAACCGTTTTTTGTGGAATGTGAAAAACGGTCTTCTGCCAGTAAAACCTATCTCTTTGAAAAGCAGGGCGATTTTGTCCTTCATAACAGATGGAAACTGTTTGCTCCAAAAGATTTGAAAACGATCATAAATAAGGGGGTAACTGATTATGATGCGCTTTGACCGTATTACGCTTGGCAGGCAGGCCAAAGAACTCGGCTTTGTCCGTGACACCTTTGAGAAAGTCTGCCGCCTCGCGGATGTTCTTTCTTTTATGGAAAGCGATGGGTTGCTTGCGGACAGCCTTGCCCTGAAAGGCGGCACGGCGATCAATCTGACGATTTTTGATCTGCCCCGCCTGTCGGTTGATATAGACCTGGATTTCTCAAAGGATGTATCAAGGGAAGCTATGCTAGCGGAGCGGGAGCAGATCAATGAACACATACAAAAATACATGGCGGCTTCCGGCTATACGCTGAGTTTGAAATCAAAGCAATACCACGCGCTGGATTCCTTCGTGTACGAGTATGTGAATGCCGGAGGAATGAAAGACAACCTGAAAATTGAGATCAACTATATGCTCCGCTGCCATGTGCTGCCTGTTTCCCGCAGACCGGTTTATTTGCCATGGAACGATCAGGAGCTTACAGTATTAAACGTTGATCCTCTGGAAATCTTCTCCGCAAAGACGGTCGCCCTCTTAAACCGGGCGGCCCCGCGGGATTTATATGATATGTTCAATATGCAAAAGTATGGATTGTTTGACGAGACGCAGGAACCGCTTTTCAGAAAGTGTATCATGTTCTACGCGGCGATTGCTTCGGAAACCGTGCCGGAATACTTTGACCTCAATGGTATCGGCAGCATATCCGCACGGAAAATCAGGACGGACCTTACACCGGTGCTGCGCCGTGGAGAACGCTTTGACCTGGCCTGTGCGCAGAAACAGGTAAAGGATTATTTAGCCGCGATTCTAAAACCGGAAGATACGGAGCTGTCCTTCTGGCAGGCTTTTGCAGAGGGAAACTATCAGCCGGGCCTTTTGTTTGACGATGCTGATATTCTCTCGCGTGTTGAACATCACCCGATGGCACTATGGAAATGCGGCGGGCGGATGCCAAAGTAAAAAGATACACCGGCACTATAACGAATACATACCAAGGGCTGTCCTTCCGGGCAGCTCTTTCATTTTGGCAAGGGGGTGATCCTGATAGCAACCACAAGACTAATGCCGCTGCATGTGGGAAAAGGGCGGGATGTGTCTACGGCCATTGCGGACATCATTGACTATGTGGAGAATCCGCGGAAAACGGATTTTGGAAAATTCATTTATGGCTATGAGTGTGATACCCGAATCGCGGATGCGGAGTTCCTTCTTTCCAAGCGGCAGTATTTGAACCTGACCGGGCGGGACCGGGGCGCGGATGATGTGATCGCCTACCACCTCCGGCAAGCCTTCAAGCCCGGCGAAGTCACGCCGGAAGAAGCGAACCAGATCGGGCGGGAGCTCGCACTGAAACTGACAAAGGGCAATCATGCCTTTGTGGTGTGTACCCATGTGGATAAGCACCATGTTCATAATCACATCATCATCAATTCCACCGCCCTTGACTGCACCCGGAAATTCCGCAACTTCTGGGGCTCTACCTGGGCGATCCGGCGCATGAATGACAAGCTGTGTCTGGAGCACGGTCTGTCTATCGTGGAAAATCCAAAACCCAGCAGGGACCACTATGGCACATGGCTGGGAAATACGAAACAGCCCTCCTTCCAGGAGCAGCTACGCCGGGCAATCGACGCGGCCCTGGAAGAAAGGCCGAAAGACTTTGAGGACTTCCTGAAGAAGCTGGAGGCTGCCGGAATCGAAGTCAACCGGGAACGCAAGAACCTCCGGCTCCGGGGGCCGGGGCAGAAAAACTATACCCGGTGCAATACGCTGAAAGGCGACTATACCGAGCAGGCGATACAGGAACGGATCGAGGGCACCCGCACGGCAAAACCCCGCCGTACTTTTTCGCAAAAGCCCGTTCCAAAGGCTGGGCTGCTGGTGGATATTGAGGCAGCGGTCCGGGCCGGCAAGGGACCGGGCTATGAACGCTGGGCGAAGGTATTTAACTTAAAACAGCTCTCCCAGGCGGTGATCTACCTGAAAGAGCATGGAGATATGAGCTATGAAGATTTGCTGGAAAAAGCTGCTGCGGCTACCATCAGCTTTAATGCACTGTCGGCAAAGATCAAGGAACTGGAATCGCAGATGACCGCCAATGGAGAATTGCAGAAACAGATCGTGAACTATGCCAAGACGCGGGCGGTCTATGTGGAATACCGCAAGGCTGGTTATAGTAAAAAGTTCCGGGCGGAGCATGAGGCGGATATTCTATTACACCAGGCGGCGAAGAAATATTTTGACAGCATAGGAATCACAAAACTGCCCTCCGTCAAATCGCTCCGAGAGGAATACGCCGGTCTGCTGGAACAGAAACGGAAAGCCTATGCCGCCTATAAGCAGGCCCGGTCTGATATGAAGGAGCTTCACAATATCAAGGCCAATGTGGACTATCTGCTGGACATTCCTGCGTCTCAGGAGCAGCAGAAAGACAAGCAAAAATCCCGACAATAGTTTTATGTTGCTCCCAGTTTTCAGCGTTCCGAAGGAACGCGCAGCCGTCACCGCAGGTGACGATCTCAGGGGTTTGGGGATATGTCACCAACAAGCATTTTAGAGGGTTTCACGGCAACGGGAAATCCTCTAAAATACGCAATCTTACGGAAGATTGCATTGCTTGCCGGTAGTATCGTGAATTACTGATAACCAGTTTTGTTCTCTAATCTTTGCATATTCCACAGAGATAAATTGACTTTTCAAGGCAAGTGGTGTAGACTGTGATTAGCTAAAACTAACCAAAAGGAGGGCGCACAATGACAAATCAATACATGACAAAGCTGTACCATGATCTGCTCTCCAACTCTCCGCAGACAGTGACAATAGATATTCCGGCTGATATGGGAACAGGTCAGATTTCACAGGTTGTTACAAAGCAAGGAGCTGTTGTATCAGACTGGAAAATGAATTATTTTTCAGATATGAATGTGCAGGGTGTAAGCTGCGAAGATTATATTCAACTTTTATTTTGCTTTAATGATGGCGTATCGTGGAATATTGCAGATGCACGTCAATGTGTCAGCATACAGAAAGGCGAATCCTGTATTTATCGAGGACATGGTAAGATGGAATATCTGTGTTATTCCGGAAAGACAAACTTTCTTTTCAAAAATATAAAAATTCCCATGCCCTATTTTCATAAAATTTTGAGTGACTACTTTGAAGATAGTGAGATAGATGCTTATGAGAAAAAATTATTGACTGGCATTTCAAAAGTGAGTATCACCCCGTATATGGAACATATTTTTGCGGAGTTAAAAGATTTTACGCAATACCGGGGCGGTTTAGGGTATTTATTTCTGGAAAGCAAGGTCTTTGAATTGCTGTCCGTGTATTTGAGTGAAGTATTGGAACTCAGTATTCTTTCATCGAGTTATATCAGCATTTCTAAAAGTGACAGGGACTCAATTACCGAGGCAAAGCGGATTATCGACAGCCAGCTTGCTTTTGCACCGAGTTGTGAGAAACTGGCGAAAAAGGTCAATATCAGTGTTTCCAAGCTGACAAAGGGATTTAATTCTTTATTTGGGACATCGGTTCACGCATACATCATAGATCAAAGACTGGAAAAAGCGGCAGGGCTGCTTTTGGAAAGCGACTTGAATGTAAGCCAGATCGCAACGCTGGTTGGATATTCAAAACCAAGCAATTTTGCGGCTGCGTTCAAAAAGAAATATGGAGTAATACCTAAGAACTATAAAGATGAAAATACGATTGGCTAAACCTAAAAAAATACCGTTTTTGGGTAGAATGAAATCGGGTTTGGGTTGGATTCATTGTCGGTAACAGTTACAATATGTGGTGTGGTTAGATTATGCTAACTACGCCACATTTTATTTTTCCGTACAAGGATAGGAGGATATTGTTTATGGATGCAAAGAAAAAAAGTGCTTCCCGACTTGAGGGAAAGGACTTAATCACGATTGGCATTTACACGGTTATCTATGTTGTTATTGTCATGCTGGTGGCGATGCTTGGCTTCATCCCCATTTTTATTCCGCTGATGGCGGTGCTGTGCCCTTTGATTGGTGGCATCCCCTATATGCTGTATGTTACAAAGGCTAAAAAATTCGGGATGACCGCAATCATGGGTTTCCTGATCGGCCTGGTCATGGTGTTCTTTGGTAACGGCTATCTTACGATGGTAACAGGGCTGGTTGGCGGTCTGATTGCTGATGTAATTTTGAAAAACGGCGGATATAAAAGCGCAAAGAGCAGCGTTCTATCCTGCGGCGTGTTCAGCATTTGGGTGTTTGGCAACTTTGCTCCCATTTTCCTGAACCGCGAAAGCTATATGGTTATGCTGACTGAAGGCTATGGTGCGGAATATGCTGCTACGCTTAATAGCTATATGCCGATGTGGATTGCTCCTGTTCTGCTGGTTGCCTGCTTTGTGTTCGGACTTGTCGGCGGTCTGCTTGGCAAAGCAATTTGTAAAAAGCACTTCCAGCGTGCAGGTATTGCGTAATGGCGCGGGAAATTCTGCTCAGCAAAAAAACAGAACAAGGGTTGCGGCTTGATCCGCGTACAAAGCTGTTGCTCATCTTCATCATAAGTATTTTTGTCATGGGAGGAACAGGCGGAGAGGCTATGGGGCTGATCCGCCTTGTTCTTTGTGCGGTTCCGGCACTGTTGTTGCTTACTTCAAAACAATTTGTAAAAGCCGTAAGCTATATTGCTGTGTTCTCTGTTTTTTACGCTGTTCAAGTTTATGTTTTACCACACCTTACAGGAATATTGAATTTTCTCGTGCTGTTTACAACAGGATTTTTCTGCCGTATCCTTCCCAGCGTTGCAATCGCTGCGTATGCAGTCAAAACAACAACGGTTAGTGAATTGATTTCGGGCATGGAAAGAATCCACATGCCTAAAGAAGTGACAATCCCCTTAACTGTCATGTTCCGCTTTTTTCCAACTGTCTTTCAAGAGTCGGAAGCAATCAGTGATGCCATGAAAATGCGGGGGATTAAACTCGGTGGGAAAAAATCTTCAAAAATACTGGAGTATAAGTTGATTCCAATGATTACCTGTTCCGTGAAAATTGGGGAGGAACTTTCCGCTTCTGCGATTACCCGTGGCCTTGGCGCTCCCGTTAAACGGACAAATATTTGTCAGCTTAAATTCAATTTCGCTGATGTGGTGCTGATTTTGTTCTGCTGCTTTGTAGTATTTTGGGCGATTGCTTCCCCGATAATTTCCGCAGGAGGGATTTTGCCATGATAGATTTTCAAAATGTTTCTTTTTCTTATGGTGAAGAATCCAGCGGCGGAGGGATTAGAAATGTCAATCTCACCATAAACACAGGGGAATTTGTTTTACTCACGGGAGAATCCGGCTGTGGGAAAACAACGATTACCCGTTTGGTAAACGGGCTGGTGCCTCATTATTACGAGGGCAATTTAGAGGGTGATGTCCTTCTGGACGGAAAAAGCGTATCAGATACGCCGCTTTATGACTTGGCTGCTATGGTGGGATCTGTATTCCAGAATCCCAAAAGTCAGTTTTTCAACGTGGATACGGATAGTGAATTAGCCTTTGCCTGTGAAAATTTAGGCTATCCCCAGGAAGATATCCTGAAAAGGATTGACCGTACAGTTTCCGATTATCATATTGAAGATTTGATGGGGCGAAGCGTGTTTGCTCTGTCCGGGGGCGAAAAGCAAAAAATAGCCTGTGCTTCATCAAGTGTATTGCTACCGGGAATTATGGTCCTTGACGAACCATCTTCTAATCTGGATATGGCTGCTATTGATGACCTGCGGCAGGTCTTGAGCCTCTGGAAAAAGCAGGGCAAAACAATTCTGATTGCAGAACACCGCCTTTACTACCTTCACGATCTTGCAGATCGTGTGCTGTATGTAAAAGATGGGGAGATTGAACGGGAATACACGCCTGCTGAATTTGACAGTTTATCGGATAGCACTCGAAAAGAAATGGGGCTGCGGCCGTTTTCTCTCTCGAAGTTGAAACCCGCGAATCAGTATCAGGCGCATACAGCTAAACTGATGGAATTTCAAAATTTCTGCTTTGCGTATAAAAAGCGGGAACCGGAAAGCCTCCATATTCCGAGTGCTGAACTGCCTGTTGGAGAAACGATTGCCATTATCGGCCTGAATGGCGCTGGAAAATCTACTTTGGCCCGCTGTATTTGCGGACTGGAAAAGAAGTGTGGCCTTTTGCAGGTTGACGGGAAAACCCTTGATTGGAAAGCCCGGCTCAAACATTGCTACATGGTAATGCAGGATACCAGCCATCAGCTATTTACCGAAAGCGTGATGGATGAAGTGCTTCTGAGCATGGACAACGAGGATGAAACTGTTGCAGATGAAATCCTTAAACAGTTTGATCTGCTGGAATATAAAGACAGGCACCCGCTTTCTCTTTCCGGCGGGCAAAAACAGCGGGTAGCGATCGCATCTGCCATTGTGAGTAACCGGGAGATCATTGTGTTTGACGAACCAACCAGCGGGCTTGATCTCAAACATATGTGGGAAGTTGCGCGGAGTTTGAAGTCACTCGCGGATCAGGGCAAAACGCTTCTTGTTATTACGCATGATCCGGAGTTGGTGATGGCGGGATGTTCGTATGTAGTCCATATGGAAAAAGGGCAAATAAAAGAAAGCTATCCATTGGACGAATCCGGCAGTAAAAAGGTTTTGGATTTTTTCCGAATCCGCCAGTGAATTTTAGAAATTATGAATGTCAGGGCCGCTTTGACTGGACAGAAAGATAATGATAAGAGGCCGCTTTACTTTGGCGGCCTCTTGTTTTTGAAGCACAGACAGTACGGCTCAATATAAGGAGGGCTTATGTTCAAAAAAATCTTTGAGTACGCAGGGCCATATAAGAAAAATATGTATGTGGCCACGGTTGTCGTACTGGTCAGCGTTCTTATGGGCGTCCTGCCTTTTGTGCTGGCCTATCAGGTCATTTCGCCATTGGTTATGGGCGATTCTGTTGAGACAGAATTTGTTTTATTGCGTGTTATAGGGGTTTTGATCTGTCTTGTTTTGCAGGCGGTTTTATATGGATGGGGATTATCAATTTCTCATAAAGCAGCATATAACACATTGTTCCGGCTGCGGGTATCTCTGCAAGAGAAGTTTGAGAAACTTCCCCTTGGCATTGTGGAGGAAAAAGGGACAGGGACAATCAAAAAGCTGTTTGTCGATGATGTGGACAGCTTGGAATTGCTCCTTGCTCATTCAGTCCCGGAGGGTATCGCAAATTTGCTGATCCCGCTGGTGATTTATGTTGCTATGTTTTGTGCGGACTGGAAACTGGCTCTTATGTCTTTGGCCTCTATCCCGATCAGCCTGCTCTCCATGGTCATTATGTACTCTGTTGGAATGAAGCGCATGGGTCCCTACTATCAGTCTGCACAGAAAATGAACAACACGATCATTGAGTACATCAATGGTATGGAGGTTGTCAAGGTTTTCAACCGGGAGAGTGAATCTTACGAGAACTTCCGCAAGGATGTAACGGACTATCGGGATTATACCTTGGCATGGTATAAGGCCGCCTGGCCCTGGATGGCGATATACGGAAGTCTGCTGCCCTGCACTGTTATTCTGACTTTGCCTCTTGGGGCATGGTTTGTTCTCTGTGGCATAAGCACTTTACCTGATTTGATTTTAGTCCTCTGCCTTTCCCTCAGCATTGGGATTCCTCTCCTGAAAGCACTGGGCTTTATGGAGACGATTCCGAATCTGAATTATAAGATCACGGCACTTGAACAGATGTTAAATGCGGCACCGCTGCAAGCTGCTGAGGATGATTTCCACGGACAGGATTTTAACATTTCTTACGATCATGTTTCCTTTGCGTATCAAACGACACAGCCTGGCCCAGATGGGAAACCGATAATAGCGGAAAACGAAGTCCTCCACGATATTACCCTTGTGGCAAAAGCAGGACAAAAAACTGCCCTGGTTGGTGAATCCGGTTCTGGCAAGAGCACCCTTGCAAAACTGTTGATCCACTACTATGACCCGCAGAAAGGGAGCATTTCCATTGGCGGGCAGAAACTTTGTGATATGAGCCTGGAGGCATTGAACAGCCGCATTTCCTATGTGGCTCAGGATCAGTACCTGTTTAACACCTCCCTGCTGGAAAATATCCGTCTTGGACGTTTGGATGCTACCGATGAGGAAGTAATGGAGGCGGCGAAGAAAGCCCAGTGTATGGAGTTTCTGGAAAAGCTGCCGCAAGGTATTCACTCCATGGCGGGCGATGCGGGGAAAATGCTTTCCGGGGGGCAGCGCCAGCGAATTTCCCTGGCGCGAGCAATATTGAAGGATGCCCCGATTGTAGTGCTTGACGAGGCCACGGCCTATGCTGATCCAGAAAATGAGGAAAAAATGGAGGCTGCTATTGCGGAGCTGGTGAAGGGAAAAACCTTGGTAGTTATCGCTCACAAACTTCCCGCTATAATGAACGCAGATCAAATATGCGTTATGGATCACGGAAAGATGGTGGCAACCGGAAAACATCAGGAGCTGATTCAAGCTTGCCCAGAATACCAAAAGTTGTGGAAAGCGGCTCAGGACAGCGCCGAGTGGAAAGTATCTACTGCAAAGGAGGGAAGATAAATGTTTGCATTGATTTCAAGAATCCTGAACCTCTCCGGGAGGTATAAAAGCCGTATTCAGGCTGCATTTCTATGTGCATTTGTCGAGTCCATTCTCTCCAAAATGCCGATCTTCATGGCGTTTATTGTCTTTGCCGGGTTTGCTGATAATACGCTGACTGGAAAGACCTGTCTGTTTGTCGGACTTGGATTATTAGCTGTTGTAGTGGTTCAGACAGTGGTTCACTATTTGAGCGACCGTCTGCAAAGTGCCGCTGGATTTATGATCTTTGCTGATAAACGGATGGAGTTGGGAAATCATTTAAGAAAAATGCCGATGGGTTACTTTACATCGGGGAATATTGGCAAAATCAGCTCTGTTCTCAGTACGGATATGGTTTTCATTGAGGAAGTTTCTATGAGTACCATTGGCAACATGATGAGCTATATGCTGTCTACTTTGGTTTTAGCTGTTTTTATGTTCGTACTGGATTGGAGACTTGGGCTGATTGCGGTAATCATTACCTTGCTGGCATCGCTGGTTGCAAAATATATGAATAAGGTTTCCTTCAAGGAGGCTGTCGGGCGTCAAAACCAAAGCGAGAATTTGACGGATGCGGTCTTGTCTTTTGCTGAAGGAATTGGGGTTATCAAAAGTTACAATCTGCTCGGAGAAAAATCTGACGAATTAACGGAAAACTTCAAAAAATCAAGGGATGTCAATACGAAGTTTGAGCAGAAAATGACACCGTGGACCACTGGCTTAAACATTCTCTATGGCGTGGGTATTGCCGCTATCTTCGGTTTATCCGTTTTTTTACATCAGGAAGGCGTACTCTCCCTGGCTTATCTTTTGGGCGTGCTGCTGTTTGTCTTTGATCTCTTTGGGCCTCTGAAAGCTCTTTATGGAGAAGCAACCCGACTGACCGTGATGAATGCCGCATTAGACCGCATTGAAGCTGTTTTGGACGAGCCCGAACTTCCCGATAACGGAAATCAACATATTCTGTCACAGGCACAGCCGGATCAGCCAGAAGTACAATTTAGCGATGTGGCCTTCGCCTATCAGGACAAGGAAGTCCTGCACAACATCAGCTTCTCTATGCAGAAGAATACCATGACCGCACTTGTGGGACCGTCTGGCGGTGGCAAATCCACGATTGCGAACCTTCTGGCGCGGCTGTGGGATGTGAAATCTGGAACGGTAACGGTTCGCGGGACGGATATTCGGGATGTGCCGCTGGCTGAGTTGATGGAACAAATCAGCATGGTATTCCAGCGCGTGTACTTATTCCAAGACACAATTTATAACAATATCAGCATGGGCAAACCTGACGCCACTGAACAGGAAGTCTATGAGGCAGCTAAGAAAGCTCGGTGTTATGACTTTATCATGGCTCTGCCGGATGGATTTCAGACTGTTGTTGGCGAGGGCGGCGCTACTTTGTCCGGCGGCGAGAAACAGCGTATTTCTATTGCCCGCTGTATTCTGAAAGATGCCCCGATTGTAATTTTAGACGAAGCAACAGCCAGTGTCGATACTGATAATGAAAGTTACATTCAGGAGGCAATCAATGAGCTGGTCAAGGGTAAGACATTACTTGTAATTGCACATCGGCTGAATACCATCCGGCAGGCAGATCAGATTTTGGTAATCTCTAATGGACAGATTAGCGAACAGGGAACCCATGATGAGCTTATGGCAAAAGCCGGAATTTATCAGGAATTTGTCAATATCCGAAAAAAATCTGCTGGATGGAGCCTTACATAAGGGAGGAACGGATGAAACTTCATGCGTCAGGCGAGGACTACTTAGAGGCCATACTAATGCTGCAAAAGAAATCCGGCATGGTACGCTCTGTTGATCTTGCCCGACACATGGGCTTTAGCAAACCGAGTATCAGCCATGCAGTAGGTGTCCTGCGGGACGGTGGCTTTCTGACCGTGGATAAAGATGGTTTTCTCCATCTGACAGACATAGGCCGGGAGATTGCCGAGAAAATTTATGAACGGCACCGATTCTTTACGGAGCAGCTTGTCGCTGCCGGTGTCGATCAGGAAACGGCAGAGCAAGACGCCTGCCGGATAGAACACGCAATCAGCGAGGAATCCTTTCAGAAATTGAAAGACGCTTTAAGGAAGGAAGGTGATGACATGGGAAACTAGCGGTACTTGATTTATCGGAGAATGGCCGGCAGATTGGTGAGAAACTTTTTGTTTTGCTTGATGTTGAGCAGAAACGCGAAATGATACAGTTTGTCCTTGAAACAGAACAACAGCAGGGCTTTTCGGCCATCCCATGTACTAACCCGGATTCTTTTGGCGCACGGATAGATACGTCTCAACCTTTAACAGAAATTCGGGAAGGTGATCTGTATTTTTGTCTGGAAGAAAGAGAGGTCGCTGTCCAAGGGAAAAAGGTAGATTTGTCGGTCAGAGAGTTTAATGCCCTTTACTTATTGCTTATGAATCGAAGACGAGTAATGACCTTTGAAACCATAGCCTACCATGTATGGAGTGAGGAATATGTTGAGAACGAACTAACTGCGATTCATAACATAATGAGTCGGCTGCGGCAAAAACTCAAAATATCCCCGGACATTCCAGATTATATTATCAGTGTGCGCGGTGTTGGATATAAATTTGACACAACGCAGCAAAAGAAGTGAAATTACAACATCTTGATTAACTTCTGAGAAAAAGGTGAACGGAGGCTGATTACTATACCCTATATAATGTCCCCAAAGTAACAGATTGGGGGAAGTATAAAAGCAATACCGTTCTAATCTGTTTGTGCTCCCCCAGGTATGGGGGCAGACATGCACATTTGGAAGGTCCAATATTTCTACAGAAACCGACAACGATATAGCCGAAAATCTTTTAGTGCCGCAGCTCAAAACGCTGCGGCGCTTTTTGTATCGACATATTTTTATCCTTTTCCCCAATACTCAACAAAATATTCCTATGAGCGCGTTCCTGAAATAAAACAGGTACGCGCTTTTTTCATATCTGAAAGGCGGACAAGCCTATCTGATTTTTTTCTTGTAGGCGGAACTCCTGGCTGTCGCTCCCCGCCCTCTGATTTCGATTTTGCCTATCAACTCAAAAATTGAAATTGGAGGATAATCTAATGAAAAAGATCAATCTGCGGGATTATTACCCGTTTTATACAACTGATACCATTGTGGAAGTGCCGGACGAAGTGGCTGATTTGCTCCATGAGTATAAGCTGAATGAGGCGGCTTATATTTTGCGTACATACCGGCACAAAGCATATTTTTCGCTGGACTATGATGCCAATGTCGAGCGTGACGCTCTGGTAATTGTCCTGACACCTGCGGATATTTTGGAACGGAAAGAAGAAAATGCCAGGCTGTATCAGGCACTTGCCTCTTTGCCGGAGAAACAGCGGAATCGGATTTATGCGCACTATTTTCTTGGCATGAGCAAATCGGATATTGCAAAAGCGGAGGGCACCCATAAGAGCCGAATTACTCGCTCTATCAATGCCGGCCTGCGAAGTTTGGAAAAGTTTTTGAAAGAACTTTCCTGACAGACGGCAACTTTGCCCCCGAAAATGAAATGAATAATAGAGGGACATATTCGGCAGACAAGTCCAATGGGTGCGGCCATACAGCACATGCTCTGGTCCACCCCAACTATAAAATGTCATAATGGCCGTGCCCTCGTTGCACTTTGACAACCGAATATACGTTGCTATGGGTACGTCATTCTGTGTTCCGAGCGGCAAATGGAGCGGCGCAAAGACAGGCAGCCAGGGAGGTGATGAATCCGGCTGTCCGAGCGATCCACGCAATCCATTGACCCGGCTGTGGCAGGCCGGGCGCGACGACGGCGCAGATCATAATGGTACTTTTTCACAATCTCTCACGGACTTGAAGGGAAGTCCCTGCGGTGTGCGCTTGCTCTGGCAAAGCGGCGGCATCTGCGGGGCTATGATGCGGTAAAGCTGGCCGCAGCCTATGGCAACCCCGCTTTGTGTAGACAGAGCTGCCGGGGGGCGTGGCAAATACGGCAAGCAAAATCGAAATCAGATACAATGGGCCGGACCTGTTTCTATTTATAGGGCGGGTCCGGCTTATTCATGTGGTTTTGATAGACCAGTAATTTCAGGAAGGAGTTGGTATTATGGAGAATATTACTGCTGGCGGAAGCGGTTCATTGGTAGACATTCGGGATGTCACCGTGGATAAGGAGCTTCCCCGCGAGGAACGAATCACTGAATTTGTGCGCCAGATCAAAAACCCTTACCGTTTTAAGTGCGGACGTTTTACCGTCCGGGCCAGCTTTGCCCCTGGCGGTGCCACCCTGGAGGAATGTATCAAGGGTATTTTACGGTGAAGCAAAATTTCTTCCAGAAAAGGGCTGACTTTCCCGTAAGAGCGTGGTACAATAAGAGTCGGAAAAGGAATTGAATACGGCATAACCACACTTCTTGAATTGCGGGGATTTTTCTGCGCAACGAAAGGAGTGTTTTTTTATGCAGGTTTATAAAGCTATTAAGTATATCCGTCTTTCCTATACGGATGACAAGTCGGTGGAAAGTGACAGCGTTGCCAATCAGCGGCGGCTCATTGATGATTTCATTGCCCGGCACCCGGAGATTGAGGTTGTGGCAGAAAAGATTGACGACGGTTACAGCGGTGTCCTCTTTGACCGTCCAGCATTTCAGGAAATGATGCGGATGATCGAACAGGGCGAGGCTAACTGTGTCATTGTAAAAGACCTTTCCCGCCTGGGGCGTGAGTACATAGAGACGGGCCGTTATATGCGTCGGGTATTTCCGGCCTACGGCGTCCGTTTTATCGCCATCAATGACAATGTAGACACGGAAAATGACGCTGCAGATGATCTCACCGTATCGGTAAAAAACATTATGAACGAGGCATACTGCCGGGATATTTCCGTAAAGACCCGGAGTGCCCTGGATGTGAAACGACGCAGCGGTGATTTTGTTGGAGCTTTTACTATTTACGGTTATGTAAAAACTGGCGACAAGCATAAGAGTTTGGAAGTTGACGAGTATGCAGCGGGTGTGGTACGGGATATTTTCAGAAAGCGTCTGGAAGGATTCAGTGCTTCCCATATTGCTGATGAACTGAACCGCATGGGTATTCTCTCTCCGCTGGCTTATAAGAGGAATCACGGGATGCCCCATGCCAAAGGCGGCTATACGGACCGTAAGGATTGTAAATGGTCTGCCACTACCATCATCCGCATTTTGAAGGACGAAACCTATACCGGGACACTGGTGCAGGGAAAACAGACAACGCCCCACTTCAAATTGAAGGAGCGTGAGGATAAGCCTTCATCCGAGTGGATTCGTGTAGAGGGCACCCATGAGGCGATTATCCAGAAACACGATTTTGACCTGATTCAGCGACTTCGCCGGATTGACACCCGGACCTCTCCTAAATCGGATAAGGTATATCTGTTCTCCGGTATTTTGATCTGTGGATGCTGCGGCTGCCGCATGACCCGTAAGACAAACCGCTACAAAGACAAGGAATACCACTACTACTATTGCCCTACGGGCAAAAAGAATGGCTGCGCTTCCTCTGTGATGCTGAAAGAGGACGACTTGATCGAGTGTGTGCAGGACAGCTTAAAGGGCCATATTGAAAATGTGGCTTCTCTGGATTCGCTGTTGTCCAGTATCAGTCAGGAACGGATCAACCGGGAACTGGCCCAGGAATACGCCGGACAGATCAGAGCCAATGAAAAACAGTTGGCACAGATTGAGGGTTTCAAGACGAAGCTCTATGAAAATCTGGTGAGCGGGATTCTTACCAAAGAAGAATATCTATCCTACAAGCGGAAATACAATGCGGACATTGAATTGCTGCAAAAGGCAGTTGCGGAATGGGAGGAACGGCTGACAGATGTATTGGAAAACCGCAGCGAGCGGAACCGCTGGATCAATCACTTCATGCAGTTTTCCACGATGGAGGAAATTGACCGCCGCGCAGTCATGCAGCTTATCCGCAGTATTCGCGTGATTAGCAAGGACGAGCTGCATATTGAATTTAATTATCAGGACGAATACAAAAAAGCGGTTGCCCTGGCAGAGCAGATCGTAGAACAGGCCGCGGAAAGGAAGGTGGGTTAAATGGCAAGAAAGAGCAGAAAAGAAACAGTAATCACGGCTGAGCCAGTACCATCTTTATATGTTCATGTAGCACTGTATATCCGGCTTTCCGTGGAGGATAACAAGAAACGGGGATGTTCGGTGGAAAACCAAAAGCTGGTCCTGAATGATTTTCTTGCTGATAAACCGGATTTTGTCGTCTATGATACCTATATCGACAACGGCATGACGGGCACGAATTTCCATCGTCCGGGCTTTCAACAGATGCTTTCGGATATTGAGGCAGGCTATATCAACTGTGTGATTGTTAAGGACCTATCCCGCCTGGGGCGTAATTCCATTGATACCGGCTATTATATCGAACAGTATTTCTACACGCACAATGTCCGTTTTATTGCGGTTACAGATCAGTTTGATACGGCAGACCCCGGCAATCTTCACGGAGGCATTATGCTTCCGCTGAAAAACATGATAAATGAAGCCTATTCGCTGGATATTGGCCGGAAGATCAAGGCCCAGGCAAGGCAGGCCATGAAAGACGGTGACTATATTGGCGCACGGGCTCCATACGGCTACCGGAAAGACCCGGAGAACTGTCATAAACTGCTGATTGACGAGGCCGCCGCTCCTGTTGTGCAGCAGATTTTCCAGTGGGCTTATGAGCGTGTAGCGTTAAACCGTATTGTGCGTAATCTGAATGAAATGGGGATTCCTGCCCCAAGCCATTATAAAAAGACTACCGGTGAAATTACCAGCCCTGGGCTGATCGGGAGCGGGAAATGGCAGACCCGTACTGTAATGAAGATACTGGAAAGTGAGGTTTATACCGGTGATCTGGTACAGGGCAAGACCAAAATTGTAGACCACCAGCAGGTACAGGCCGGAGACGATAATCTGATCGTTGCAAGGCATACCCATGAGCCTATTATCAGCCATGCGGTTTTTGAGGCGGTACAGGACTATCGGAAACAGGTCTGCGAGCAAAGCAAGGCTGTGCCAAAAAAACCATATACCCCCAATATCTTTAAGGGAAAGGTATTCTGTGCGGATTGCGGCAGGAGTCTCCACCGGCAGCGGGCGGAGCGCAAAAAAGGGCCGGATATTTACTGGTTTCATTGCCTTACCAACAGCCGGGTAGAAAAAGATAGCTGCAAGGGTGTGATGATACAGGAAACGGAGCTGATCGCTACGGTCACATCTGTTTTGGAGAAAGAGCTGACGGTTGCCCTGGGAATGTCTCTCCCCCTCTTTCAGTTGGAGGCAAGGCAAAAACAGGAAAAGGATAAACTCAGGGGCCAGATGTCATCCAAACGGCAGGAAATTGAAAAGAAACGCCGGTTGATCCGCGGCCTATATGAGAACTTTGTACAGGGTGTTTTGACAAGCGAGGAATACTTTGAACTGAAAGCGGATTATGAGGAATCCATCAATACACTGTCCGGTGAGATCACCGAGCTTGAAAGGGATATGGATGCTCTCGACGAACAGTTTGTACGCTACCGGACTATGGAAAAGGATGCAAAGTCACTGGCAAAGGATCACCTGCTTACGGCAGAACTGATTGACCGGCTGATTGAGCGGATCGAGATAGACCACAAACGGGATATTCATGTGACCTTCCGCTTTAAGAGTGAATTTCAGGGAAAGGAAGTGGAGTCATGCGCAAATATGTAATTGCCCTTTATATTCGGTTATCCGTGGAGGATATTAAGACAGAAAGTTTGAGTATTCCGAACCAGCGCCTTATCCTGCGGGAAAAAGCCATGTCGCTGCCGGAATGGGATAATGGCGAGGTTTTGGAGTTTGTCGATAATGGCCATACGGGTACGAATTTTGAACGTCCCGCAGTGCAGGAGCTTTTGACGATGGTGCAGGCAGGAAGTATCGACTGTATCATTGTCAAAGACCTATCCCGGTTTGGACGCAACAGCATTGAGACCGGTTATTTCATCGAGCGGGTGTTTCCGCTCTATCACACCCGGTTTATCTCTGTCAGCGACGATTTTGACACCGTCAATTTCAAAGGAGATACCGGAGGGATTGATGTTGCCTTTAAGTATCTTATCAGCGAGTGCTACAGCCGTGATATGTCCATGAAAACAAAAAGCGCCAAATATGCGAAGATGCGCCGGGGCGAGTACCAGAGCGTTATCTGTCCTTACGGCTACCGCAAAAGCGCAGACGGGCGTATGGAGCCGGACGAAAATGTTGCGGGAAATGTCCGTCTGATATTTGAATGGGCGGCTGAAGGCAATACCGCAGCAGAGATCACCCGCAAGTTGTACGCCCTCCATATTCCCACGCCTGGAGAGTATCGGAGGGATAACGGAAAAGACCATTATAATGTGTCAAGGACACACGGCGTATGGAGCAGTTCAACAGTCCTGCGGATGCTGGAGGATCAGCGGTATATCGGCACCTACATAATCGGCAAACGCAAGGTGCAGGAAATCGGCAGCCGCTGCATGAAGCTCAAAGATGAAAGCGAGTGGTTCAAAATCCCCGACCATCATTCCGCGATTGTCAGCAAGGAATTGTTTGAGCAGGCCAATACTTCTATTAAGCGTTTTTCCCTCCCCAATAAAAAAAGGCGTGACTATCTGCTTCGGGGAAAGGTGTTTTGTGGATGCTGCGATCATGCTATGTCACTCAGAAATGGAGCATGGTTTTATTGCCGTCATTCCGAAGTGTCAGAAAGTTTTCCCTGTCATGGCGTGCGGGTAAAGATGGCTGATCTGGAGCAGGTAGTCTTTGAGACGATCCGGGCGCAGATGTGTCCGGCGTTGGGAATCGACGGCAGTAAAGATAAGCTGGATTTACAGACGGTCCAGCAGGCCGAGCATGAAGATAAGTTGCGGGCTATACAGGACAGCAAACGGCAGCTTTATGAACGGTATGCGCTTGGCGAGATCGATCTGGAAACCTACCGGTCACAGAAAGCAGTATATGACGCGGAACTGGTACAGGCCAAGAATGTCCATGCCGCTATCACAGCGCAGACCAAACAGATACAGAGTGATTATGAGGCGAGGCTGAAACAGCGGGAAATTGTTCAGGAAGTAGGCAGCACCGATGTCCTGACGCAATCGCTGATAGACCGGCTTATCAACAGGGTATATGTTTTTCCTGGGGATCGGATTGAGATAGAATATGTTACGCAGGACTTTTTAGGAACGGAGAAATCTGGAAAGGAAGCATGAGCCATGAATACCGTATGGAACAGCTACGGGCAGCTATTGCAGCTGCCCGAAAAAACTTCAAAAAAGATGCAAATTTTTTTGTCGTGGGCTTGACATACGGGTGCCTTAAATCATGGAAACGGATATGTCTAAGGTTGTTCTTTTTTAATACTAATGCAAAATGTTGTGTTATATATCCTGGTTTTATACGATTTCCTAACTTGTCAACATAAATATAATCTTGATATTTGTAGTTATACGATCTTCCAGCTAATCGCTTATTTGTGGCTTGATCGTTTTTTAATTTAAGAAGTAGTTCCTCAAATAACTGTGGAAGTGGATAAACTCTAAAACTAGCTTTGTTTTTTGCTCTATCTTTTTCCACTTCTTCAAGTTTACCATTGATATTAGTTATCGTTACTGTCGTACCAATCTTAATTGTCTTTGCATCAAAATCAATAGCATTCCATTTTATGCCCACCACTTCTTCACGTCGTAAACCAAAGAATGCTGCTAAATAGATTCCTAATTCAAGAGGATCATTCTTTGCAACTTGAAATAACTTATCTAATTCATCTTGTGAATAGGCACTGCCAGTGAATTGAACCTTCTTTGGTTTAGATACTTTTTTAGATGGGTTTTCACTGATAAGTTTATTTTGTACTGCATAATCAAGTGCTTTATGAATATTTGCATGCCATTTTAGTACAGTATTTGCCGAAACTTTTTTTGTTTCAAAAGCATATGAATAGAAGTCCTGAATATCAAATGAAGTTAAATCACTTAATAAAATCTCTTGTTCTTTAAAATATGGTGCAATACTTGAATTGATTTGCATTAAATATGTTCCATATGTGCTTCTTTCATAATTATATTGAGTTGCATTGATCCAGTAAATCATGAAATCTGAAAACAGCATATTCTTATGAACTTTAATTCTTTTATTATTTGAATTTTTATTAATTTTTACAACTTTTTTAGATGTAGCATCTTTAACTTGCAATTTTTTTTGAAGCATATCTTTTGTGAAGTAAGATTTAAGATTTGCTTTTTTACTTCCAGTCGGTACTTCAAATGCATTGATAAGATATTTAAGCATAGCATTGGCTTGTTTCTTGTTTCCTCTAACTGGTAATTTAGTCGTGATTGAGGGAGTTTTTCTTTTCCCATTCTCATCATAATAATTTAATACTAAATGATAAATGCCCTTTACTTCTTTAAGATGACCAGATACTTTTTTCTCTTTCATTGTTTCCTCCTTGTTCTTGTGTTCCACTGGTCAACAGTAGTTTAACAAGAGTAAAGTATATTTACAAATGTACGATTTAATTATTTTCGTTATTAATTTGTAAATAGGAAAGAAGATGAAATTTAGTAACATAAAATGCTCTACCAATCTTAAAGAATTTAATTTTGTTCTCTTTAAGAAGTTTATACCCTGTCTTTGTGCTAATACCACCAAGCATCTTGCACATAGTTTTTACATCAACAACATCTGGATATTCGCTAAACATTTTTTCATAATATGTTAATAAGTCATTTTTCACTATCGCTAAACCTCCTACAAATTATATTTGTTAATACCAAGACTAATAATCAGTTTACTTTCAATTTGTTTCAAATCATGATGGCTGATACTGCCAACATAGTCTCTTAAACGAGCCTTATCTATTGTTCTGATTTGTTCAAGAAGCACAATAGAATCGTTTTTTAAGCCCACTGAGGCAGGTATTCTATGATGAGTAGGAAGATTCTGTTTACTATGAATTCGTGCTGTAATAGCTACTATAATCGTAGTAGGGCTATACTTATTACCCATATCGTTTTGGATAATTAGTACAGGTCGTATTCCACCTTGTTCTGAGCCAAAACTAGGTTCTAAATCTGCATAATAGATTTGTCCTCTATATATCTGGTTATACACATGTTTACCTCCTTCCACATCCTAAATAGGTATGTAAAAGCTGGATAAAACTACCCAGCTTTTTTAAATCGTTAATTTATTTGTTTTCTATTTTTCCTTGTACCCGAAAACATAGGGATGCCATTAAACGAACATTAGCAATGTTCTCATGGGAATTTCACCCTTGCGTGGAACTCACGCAACTGCCATCAATGCCTGCGACGGTTATTATCTCGCTCGGACTATGAATTGACAGAAGTATCCCCCTGTTAAATATCATCGCAAATAGTTGCTAACTATTTTCTCCATCTCAATAGGGATCGCTCAAATAATAGATATTATTGTCATGGCGTATTGACTGGCTGGCTCATTTAACAGGAACGTAATAATGGCTGTTATTCAGTTGTCAAAGAACTATATTTAGGGAGTCTTTATTTGCCCCTACACAATATAGGCAGTTTGAACAGCCGATTTTGGACACTTTTTTAAAATTATTTTAGTTTTTTTCTTAAACGATGAATTTTCTTATAAATTGATGAAAGACTTAAGCCTAATATTTTAGATATTTCATGAGTTGAATACCCAAATATTTTTAAGAGAATGATAGTCGATGTTTCTTTATCTATTGTGGATACATAATTAAATAATGCTTCATTTTCTAATTGGCTTAATAAATCATCAATTGTATTAATTTCTTTTTGATCATAAAAAGGAATATTATTTAAAACAGTATTTATAGTTGTGTTTTGTCGCCCTCTAAATCTACGTTCTGATTTAAACATTTCCCAATCGTAATCATGCAACTGCCTGATGATGTTTTCATCAACATTCAAAGATCTAAGCAGCTCTTCTTCTTGCGATTTCCATTTATTCCATTTGATTAATTCTTTTTGATAATTAAAACCCATATTTTGCTCCTTTCTTGTTTTTTAAGAAAAGAACAGGTGGGGCTCTAATTGGATAAAGACAATAACTATCAGCAATTAGAAAACAAGTTGGATATTGTATTTTCAATATCCTTTAGACTGATAATTAAAACATTGTGTACTTTGCAAAGCATTTCAAATTCTTCATACAAGTCATCATAAATAGATATTCTTTTCTTGCTTGTAACAAGAATAAGATCAATATCATTTCTCTTGATATGTGTGATTAATGACTTCATATCATATGAATTAAAGTTTTTACCGTTAGATATACTCTTGGTCACTCCAACAATCGAGAGATCGTTGTCATCAGCAAGTTCAGTTAATACTTCTTCCTGATAATTCAATAAATTTCTTGATGATTCAGCTAATACTCTACAGTGAATCCATACTCTTTGTTTCTTCATTTCTTTTCCTCCTTGGAAGAACACTTGTTCTTCATCCATATAGGGGAAAGTTATTGAGATAGTGAGCAAAGATTTTTAATTTTTTCTTGAATTATTTTTCTAATCACTTTTTTCCGATATGTAACAGTAGTTTGTGGTAATCTAAGTGTCCTTGCAGTTTCTTTATCTGATAGTTCTTTTATAAAAATACAGATTGCTATTTTTTTATCTTTTTCAGGTAGCAAAAGAATTTCATGCTTAATTGCTTTTGCTATATCTTTTAAATAGATGTGTTCAACAACATCAAAATGAATTTCTTTATTCACAACAAAAAAAGTAGCTTGATCAATATCTTCAAAATTTAATATAGATCTAGCTACTTTATTTTTTTCTGTATTTCTTATTTTGTCATAACTGCTTTTACATACTTTATATACTTTCTCGTTTACCTCAATATATTCTCTATCAACTTTTAAATAATACTTTTTAAATCCCTTAGAATCTTCTTTAACAAAGAAACTATTTTTTCCATAATCATATTTAAAATTTATCATTTTTCTCCTCCTAATATTTTTTAATGCAAAATATTAGGAGGAGGTGCTCTTATTGTAATCATAATAATCAAACCCTTTCCCTAAATAAATTTTTACACATTTATTAAGAGAAGAATGTCGATGTGTGTTAGAGTTTATCAAATAAATGTGAAAATAAACGAATTTTCTTGATAATGTAGATATTTTGATATTTGTAATGAATATTATATAAATATTGTTTTATATATTTTTAGATGGATATAATTATATAACTATTGATTAAGAGTAAAAAAAAACAAGATATTAATAAATCAATGTCATTAAGTTAAGAAGATAAGAAAGAAGTCATAAGTATAGAATATAAAAAATCTATGCTAATGGCTTTATTTTATGTACACAAAAAAGTACAGTCTTGAAACTGCTTTTCCAAAGGTATATAATAGTCGTGTGTTAGTCAAACCTATAGTTGAAACATACGACTTTTTTGGCAGAAACATGACGTGTGCTTGTTCTTCCTGGTCGGACAGGAAGTATTTCTTTGGCTATCAGGTTCTCAACGGGTGATTTTTTACCCGTTTTTTTGTTTAGAAACCTTCTTATGATATGCGATGCCCTTGTAAAATTAATTTGATATGTATACTTTGTCTTCTTTTTTATTATCTTTATATCCTGTACAATTCTTTGACAAAAGTTATAAAGTAATAATCTTGCATATATCTCCTGTTTGATAAGTTTTCTTTTCTTTGAATGTAATGCATGCAGTCCTATCGCATATTTGACCTGCCTGAATGAAGTTTCTATTCCCCATCTTTTATTATAGAGTTCCTTTATATCCTCAATAGAAAACTCATCTCTGTCAAGATTAGTTATGATGCATTCATATGTATCTTCAGTTATTTTTATTCTTACTGTTCTACATCGAAAATCATAGAATGGTTTTTCTTTGCTTAGATAATCAAAAGTGTGATTAGATGGTATAAATCTATATATTTGTGGATTTGCCTTGATTTCATTTGTTTGTTTGATTGTTAGTATTCTTGAAACATCTATATCAAATTCATCAGTATCGGGATATGGACCAAAACTCTTCATTATACTCTTGCTGGAAGTTATATCTCTAACTCGTATAAGATATTTATTTCCAGAATTGACGACATGTTCAAAATTATTATAGGATTCATAACCTCTGTCAGCTATGAATATGGCTTTATGACCTTTGTATCTATCCACAAGTTCATTGAAAGCACTATTTTCGTTAAAGACTGCTTCACCCTGAATAATAATATCATCATAAGTGCATTCTAAAAGATCATAGCCTGCATTGATATGAAAAGCTGAATATGTCAAATCCTTTATACCTTTTTTCAGAAGAGTTGTTTCCTTGTCATAAAAAGTATTGTCAATAGATTCTTCACTGCCATCAACAGCTAAAAGACGATAACCTTTATAAGTTTTCAGTTTTGAAGTCTTTTTATTAAAATTATCAAAAAGAGATTTAAAAGCATCAATCTTAATTTTATTTCTGGCCTGTACAAAAGCAGAAGCAGTAGGAGTATCAATAGAATAGTCATTAAGCTTCAATAATTCATCTTTCAAAGAACCAGCTTCCAAACAAATGATATTATTAATGACAGTAGAGAAATCAAGTTTACGATTACGGATAAAATCAGTATTAGGATTCTCAACGAAAAGAGAACGAGAATTATTCAAAATCTTAATGCAGTGATTCAAATTTTTTCTAAGAGAGTTAAAATTGTTCATAAGTCATACCTCCAAAAGTTCATACCTATAAACAATAGGCTTATTATTCATAAAAAATATGAATAATAAGCCTCACAAACTCATTTAAATGTCAACACTTTTTTATAAAAAAAAGAGGATACCAATATTTTTATATCGATATCCTCAATATCATTTCCTTAACTTAATGACATTGATTAATAAATATCCTGTCATAGTATTTTTTGATTACAATATTTTAAAGCTTAAACGCTTGATTCATTTTATTTAAAGAAGAATTGATAGTGTTTATAGATTCATTTATTTTCTTTAATTCATTAGCAAATTGGATATCCTTTTCATAAACACTTGAAAAAATCTTGTTTATTTGGTTTTTGCTGACACCCTGAACATCAATCAATTTTCTATAATATTGGTTTAATTCATTTGCGTTTGATGGAAAATCAAGCCTTCCGAATAAACCTTCTACACGATAAAATACATCCCATTTAGATATATCATACCAATCTTCATCATCAACTTCTTCAACAATAGATAATAAATTCTTTTTCACATCATCTGAAAAGTCTCTGATTTGTAAAGCATAACTTTCACTTTCTATCTTATGATACATAAACCATATCTTTAATGAATTATTCATGCCAAAAATTAGACTTAATATACCGAATACCTCAATAAAATCAAAACCTTTATTCTTTTCAGCGTACCCTTTTGTAAGTGAAAGCATTCTTTCAATAAATCCATTGGGCATTGTATATTTATCCCCATATGCATTATCATCATTAATCATTATATTCATAATACTGTAAATTACAAACCTAAAGTCTTCTTCTTCCATATATGTTGCATAATATCCAAATAAATCATGTATTTCTTTCATTAAATCACTTTGTTCTACATAGTCATTTAATTTTAGATTTCCATTTTTTAATGTAAACATAGAGTATGGAGAATGCCAACCACCAAATTTATGCATAATTGCATTTCCACCAATACCAAGTACAAGGTCTTTGAAATTTTTTGGCATTTTACCTTTATCAAAAGCAAATGAACTCCCATCCAATATTCCTAGTGTCGTAGATGATCTAATATATCTTCGATCTCCTGCAACAGGAAAAAGTAAAATATTTACAAAATCAAATTCATTACTGATATTGGTGATTTTATTTTTATTTTTATCAATCAAATTTTTATATTTTGTTAAAAATGCTTGCCCAAATCCTTGTCCATCAAAAGCATAGATGTGCTCAATTTCATCACCTTTTAAAACACCTACATATTGTGCTTTATTACCACCTTTTGAATGACCAGTAACATAAATTTTTTGCCCATTGCTTGCAAATTCTTTTGTCATTTTTTCATAATAATCTAATGCTTTTTTCTGCTGGTTAGTATCTGTAATATCAGAATAAGCACCTTCTCCATTATCACGCCATTCTAAATCACCACCAGTTCCTTTATATACAATAATTGTGTTATTTCCATAGGAAATGGTTGCATTTGTTACATGCTGAGTTCCTTTTTTATTTGCTGGTTCGTTCTCAACATTTCTGACTTTCATAGCTTTATATACTGAGGGGTTCTTTTTTATTGTATCAATAATATTGGAAAATTCTTCCCTTGAAATTTCAGCAGGTTTATTAGAATCATCTATTGAATTTTTATTAAATTGCTTTGCCCAATTGTATATATTATCCCCTTTATTAGTTTGATAATAGTTAGTAAACGAGGCATCATAAATAATAGAGTTTAGTATAAGTAATTCTTCTTCTGTTGGTGTAGCCATAATTAATCATTCTCCTTATACTCATAATTGAAATCAATTTCTCCCCAATCATCATCAATTTCAACTTTTAATCCATTAGTAGAATAAGATGAATGTGTTTCTATTGAATTATAAGGATCATTAATAACATATGTTTCAAATTCTTTTGCCGAATAACCTAGAAAATGAAGATTTCCAATAGAATTAATCTTTTGTAAATCTTTTTTTAATAAATTTCTTTTTTCTAGATCAATATCTTCTTCCTTTTCAGCTACTAAATATATAGATACTGACATTGTTATTTGCTTATTTGCAAACTTTTTAAACTCATTAATATCCATATTTGGTCTAAAACATTCTGGAATAGGTCCACTATTCATTATTCCCAAATTAACCACTGCATCTGGGAAATAGTGATTAACAGCATTAAAAACTTTTTCTTCATACTTTTTTTGCATTATAAAGCGTACATAATCATCAGTGATATCACCTTTACTTTTACGTTCTACAAAAAAATAATTATATGATTCTTTACCTTTAGGGTAAGCACGCATAATTTCTTTTCCACCATTATCCCATGAACCATATTCAATGTCATATATCTCAAATTCTTCATTATATTTATTTTCAATATAATCTAACATTTCTTGTTTTACTTCTTCTCTTGTCATTACTTTTTCTTCTTCCATATTTTTGCATCCTCCTAATAGTAGACTTAAACTGAAAATCAATAATATCTTGATTTTTGTTTTTTTCATATCAGTGCCTCATTTCTTTTGTTATATATTGGATTTAGAAAATCTTGATAATATTTTTAAAATATCGAAATCTTACAAAGTACCTTTAAACTATAAACTTTATTTCCATTTTAAGTTAAATTAAAATTAGTAGCTTGGTTTTGATCAATTTCCTTGAAATCTTCATCGATCATATTTATATATGCGCTTGTCTGCTTAAGTATAGAAGAAATTGTATTAGCTGATGTATTTAAACTAGATAAAAGATCTTCAAACGCTTTAGTTGACTCACCACTACTTGTTGAAAAAATTTCCTCCTTAATATATCCATCTATAAAAGATGATAATTCATCACTTAAACTATCAATTTTTTGTTTTTTACTATCCAATGAACCTGAATTTATTAAAAGTGTACCAGCCACTCCATTGATTTTATCCATTTTTCATTTCCCCTTTTTCTAATAAATAAATTTATCTATCTCATCTATTTCATTAATAAATTTTTTTGATTTTCCATCTAATGTTGATTGTATATTTTGTAATTCCATTAAAATATCTTTCATACCATCACATAAGAGTATTAACTCTGAGTTAATTAATTCATCAAATAAAGACTCATTTGGAATAGTTGAAACTATTTTTATATAAGAATTAGATATCTCAATCAGTTTTTCTAAATATGCATCTATAATTTTCTCTGCAAATATAAATTCTTGATCACTTATTTTTAAATTACCCATTATTCATTCTTTCCTTTCTCAATAAATAGTTATAATTAGATAGTTCTTGCTCTAAATGATATTTACGATGCCTTAAATCTTCTATATCATTTTCTACTTCTCTAATTTTTGACATAATCATATGTTTTTCATATTCTTTTTGAGAAAGAATTTTTTGGCTCTGAGATCCATTTAACATAGACTGCATAAAATCTTTATATTGAGAAAAGAATTTCACTTCTTGACTTTTGATTACTGCTACATTAAGACGATTTCTATGTTCGCCTATTTGATTATTATATTTAATAATCATTTGATTATGTCTTGTCTGAAACTCATATAGATTATCTAAATCTTTATTTAATTGAAAAATTCTTTTTTCAATATTGCGTATTTCTAAATTGATATCATGGATTTGACTTATATAATAAGACTCCCTACTCATATTATTATCCCTCTCCTTTAAATAAATAATAGTTATCTAATTTAATACAATTATCTCAAATTTTTCAATTATAAACAATAAATTTTTTATTCTGTTGTTATTTAATTAATTCATGTAACAAAATATCATATACACCTATAAAATTGTAAGAAAAAACATTAAATTATTTTTGTAATGAAAAAATTGGAAAAATTTGGTAAAATATGTAAGAATAAACTATCTTTGGGAAAGGGGTGAATTATCAAATGAAAAAAGTTGTTTTTGCTATGCTAGCATTATTTTTATCATGCTCATTTGTAACTAATGCAGTATACGCTGATGAAGAAGACACATTAGATTTAAATACAGAAGAAGTGAAAAATAAGAAAGAAGATTATTCTTCACTTACTGATATTAATGGTTTAAACATTTTCACTAATGATATGGGGTCTTTGTTGAAAGAAAAAGAAGAATCAAAATCATTAGAAAATATAAAAACTAAAGAAGTTCTATTTACTAATGATTTTCAAACAAAATCAGAAAAAAAATCTTCCAAAAATAGTTTGTTTAATAAAATCGTTGTTTTTGATAAAACTGCAACTAATGAAAAGACAAGTTTTTCAATAACTCCATTATTGATTATAGGAACTGTGCTTTTTAGTATAGTAGCGTTTGCTTTAACACGTAAATATTATAGCAGAAGGGAGAGTATACAAAGTGAAGATAACAATTACATTTACTAATGGTATTAAAAGCATTGATTATGTGCTAAATGAAGAATTAACGATTAAGATGGCATTAGATATTATTGCAAGGAATGACCAATTTAGTATTCCTTCTGAGGTACGTTATGTTTATTCAGAAAGAAGAAATGAGAATATTAGTGTAAATCTTTCGTTTAAACAAGCAAATATTTATTCAGGAGATATCATTAAGGTAGTTAAGAGTGGAGGAGAGGACTCATGAATGAAATAATTAAACAGGAATTTAAGAAATCAAAGATAAATGCTACAAGTGATTTTGATTTTTATCAAATAGAAAGAAAAAGTGAGCATTTATTAGATTGCAAAGTTTTTAGAACGTTAGATGAAGTTAATTTTGAATTTCAGCACAACCACGAAAAGCCATTTGAAGAAATTAGAAATTTATCATTAACTTTCAAGTATCAGGCTTTAATAAACATACAGTATTTACTTAAAGATTCTAAGCGTATTAAAATCTCATTAAACCCAAACAATTTGGTGTTTGATACAAATATGATGCCAAAAGCAATTATGAGAGATGTTTATACAACTGATACATATGATGAAAATGACTTTGTAAAACAATATAAATCACTAATTGGTTATGTTTTACAAAATAAATATACTTTTAATGATTACTACCAAGGTGGAAATCAATTGCTAAGCAAAAACAAGGCAACCAATGCATTTGCTGAGGTTACAACTTTAAATGGGCTATTAGAAGTATTAAACAAAGAGTATGCTAATATTCAAGAAAAGTTACAGCATTCGCTAATTGAAGTAGATAAACGTAAATATAAAAGGTTAAACATTTTGAATAAGATTGTTATTCTATTATTAGTGTTATCGATTACTGGTTTAGGGTATTTTGGCTTCTTTAGATTAAATGAAGAAACAACTTTTAAAACAGCAAATGAAGAATACATTAAACAAGATTATATTTCTGTTAGAGAAACGCTAGAAAATATTAATGTTGATCGCATGAGTGTAAACACTAAATATATATTAGCGGTATCAAACATCAAAACAGAGTCATTGAGTGATGAACAAAAAAATAACATCTTAGCAAGCGTAACACTTAATGCGGATGAAAGAATTCTTGAGTTTTGGATTTATTTAGGTAAATCAAATATGGATAAAGCGATTGATCTTGCAAAACAGTTAGGAAATACTGAATATACTGCTTATGCATATATGAAAGAAAAGTCAAAAGTAGAAAATGATAAAAATCTTTCTGGTGCAGATCGTGAAGAAAAATTAAAACAAATAGAAAATAGTTTAAAAGAACTGGATATTAATAATGGTGAAAGCGATGTTTCATCATCAAATTAGGAGGTACATATAAATGAAAAGAATTTTGCTTTTCAAAGATAAACAATACCTTGAATATCCGTTTGATGAAAAATTGGAAATAGAGAATATTGTTTTTAATCTTTTAAATAATGAAGTATATTACAGCTATGCGAATAAAGCAAATGTAAAATTACTTCCTCAAGAAAAACAGCGTGTTGAAAATATAGAATTTATGCTTTTAAGCGAAGATAGTATTACATATGAAAAAGATATTAATGCTTTACTATTAGGACAGAAGAATTGTGATATTGAAATTAAAACAGGACGTTTCATTATTGACAATCATTTATTAATTTGTGATTGCAACTGTGAAGTTTATTTAAATGGTATATTGCAAAAAGATAAAAAAATCGAGTTCGAGTATGGTGATCAAATTTTAATAGATACAATACTTATTGTTATCTATGATGGATATATTAGAATAATTGCTAATAAAGATGATTATCGCACTGATCTTCCTTTCTATCATATGAAAATCAATGATAGTGAGAGATTTCCTGAATATCACCGTTCCCCTCGTGTGATAAAGCGATTAAAGAATGATAAGATAACAATTCAAAAACCACCCACTAAAATCACGCGTAAAAAGAATAGTTTAGTAAAAGTAATTGTTCCACCAACAGTGATGGCATTAGGAACAGTGGCTATGTCTTTGATGATGGGTAGAGGAATGTATATGCTTATTGGTCTTGCTGGGACAACAGTCAGCTTAGTATTCTCAATAACTGCATTCTTTTCTGAGAAGAAAGAAATAAAAGAAAAGAAAATTAAACGAGAAGAAGTTTACAATCAGTATCTACTTGGAATACGTAAGAAATTAGATACATATAAGCAAAGTGAAATAGAAGCTTTGCATTATAATCATCCTACAATGAACGAAATAGCTAATATGATTCATGAGTACAATCCTAGAATTTATGAGCGTGATATTAATGATGATGACTTTCTTACTTTGTCTGTTGGAACAACAACTGATAAAAGTGAGTATTCTGTTAGTTTAGATTATGATGTGCTTGAAACAGAAAAAGATGAATTATTAGATGAAGCAAAAGAAATCTATAATGAATATCAAAAAATCGAGAATAAGCCTGTAACTATTGATTTAAAGAAAGCACACTTAGGAATAGTTGGTGAAAAACATGAGGTACATGAACAATTAAAATGGATTTTGTCACAAATTACATTTTTTCATTCTTACCACGATGTACAAGTTATTACAATATATAACGAACAGTTTAAAGAGGACTTCGATTATATTAAGTGGTATCCACATGTGAAGATTCAAGCAAACAATTTAACAGGAAATATATATTCTGAACGAGTAAGAGATCAGGTATTAGGTAGTTTGCATCAGATATTAAAAGATAGAAAGAACAAACGAGATGAAAACAAAAAAGAAATGAGTTTCTTACCTCACTTTGTAATCATTATTGATGATTATCATATGATAATGAATCATTCTATTATGGAGTATCTACAAGAAGAAACTTCTGAATTAGGATTTTCATTAATTTATACAGCACAAAAACGTGCGAACTTACCCGAGAACATAAAAACAGTTTTAATGATGGAAGATATTGATACTGCAACTTTATTAATAAATGAAGGCGAAGAAGTCAACAAGCTATTAGCGGAACAACGAATTGGTAATGTTAATTTAGAATTAATGGCTAGAGATTTAAGTGCTTTAAATCATATACAAGGGATGAGTTCTCATATTCCAGAGTCGATTACTTTCTTAGATATGTATAAAGCGAAAACTCTTGAAGAACTAAATATTCCTCAGCGTTGGGAAAAAGGTGAATCCCATAAATCTTTAGCTGTTCCTCTTGGATTACGTGCTGAAGACGATATTGTAGAATTAAATCTTCATGAAAAGGCTCATGGACCACATGGCCTTGTTGCTGGTACAACAGGATCAGGAAAATCTGAAACCATTCAAACGTATATTCTTTCATTAGCTGTTAATTTTAGCCCATATGAAGTTGGCTTTCTATTAATTGACTATAAAGGTGGAGGAATGGCTAATCTATTTAAAAAGCTACCTCATCTTCTTGGGACAATCACTAACCTAGATGGTGCTGAAAGTATGAGAGCATTAGAGTCTATAAAAGCAGAATTATCAAGAAGACAGCGTATTTTTAATGATCATGAAGTTAATAACATTAATAAATATAACAAGTTATTTAAGAATGGAAATGCGAAAGAACCACTACCCCACTTATTCATTATTTCTGATGAATTTGCAGAGTTAAAGAAAGAACAACCTGAATTTATGAGTGAATTAGTATCAGTAGCACGTATCGGTCGTACATTAGGTGTCCATTTGATTTTAGCTACACAAAAGCCAACAGGAGTTGTGGATGACCAAATATGGTCCAACTCTAAATTTAAGTTAGCATTAAAAGTTCAAGATGAAAGTGATAGTAAAGAAATCATTAAGACTCCAGATGCAGCTTTTATTACTCAAACAGGTAGAGGATATCTTCAAGTTGGGAATAACGAAATTTATGAATTATTCCAAACAGCGTGGAGTGGTGCTAATTATTTAACAGAAGCAGAAAGTGAAAAAATCGATGATCGTATTTATAAGATTAATCTTCTTGGACAAGGTGAGCTTATTAACAAGGATTTAAGTTCTGATAACACTGGAAAAGACACTACAAAATCTCAACTAGATGCTATAGTAGATTTTATTGATGATTACTACCATGGTATAGAACATCAAGAAGTTACTAAACCTTGGTTACCATCATTAGCTAAAAATATAGCAAGTCCTTATATCGATGATATTAAAGATATATCATCAACAAATGAAATTGATTTAACCGCACATATTGGACTAATTGATATTCCTGAGGAACAAAAGCAAATTGATTACTCTATTAATTTTATAAAAGATGGAAATCTTGCCATTTTCAGTTCAAGTGGTTTTGGTAAATCAACAACGGCAGGAACAATCATGTTATCATTAGCAGTTAAAAATAATCCTCAATTATTAAATTATTATGTACTTGACTTTGGTAACTCATCATTGATTCCATATAAGACACTACCACATGTTGCTGATTATATGACATTCGATAGTGAAGAAAAACTAAATAAGTTCCAAAAAATTATTACAGCAGAAATTAAAGCTCGTAAACAATTATTTGGAAAGGAAATGGTACAAAATTTCGATATGTATAATCAAATGCATAAAGATAAGCCATTAAAAGCTATTTTTATGGTTATAGATAACTTTGACGTTGTTAAAGAAATATCTATGGATTTTGAAGATTTTATCACTAAAACAACAAGAGATGGTTTTGGATTAGGGATTTATACAATCATAACTGCTACCAGATCAAATGCTGTAAGATTTTCTATCCTCAATAACTTTAAAAACAAAGTTGTTCAGTATTTATTTGATGAAGGCGATGTTATGGGATTATTGGGAAGAAGTAAATACAAATTAAATGATGAGGTAAAAGGTCGTGCATTAATTAAACATAAATATATTAGTTTAATGCAGGTATATGCACCAGTCAAATTTGAAGATGATGTTGAATTTATTACTAACCTTAAATCAACAATTCAAAATGTAGCAGATAAGTATACTGGTGAGAAATTAATAGGTATACCTGTACTTCCAGATATATTTACTACTAAGGACTTTGCAAATTACAAGTATGAATCAACAAATGAAAACCTTATTGGATTAAGTCTTGATAATGTCGAAAGCGTAAGTGCAGATTTATCAGACTCTCCTTACTTAGTTGTTGGTCCATCTAAATCAGGTAAGACAAACTTCCTTGAAATTCTAATGAGTCAAAATAATGAAAAAGCTTATGTATTTGACTCAGACTCAATGGCATTATATAAGTATAGAGAGAAATTTGATTACATAAATAATGATGAAGAAATTCAAACCTTTATAGAAGAACTTACTGATGAAATTGAAGATCGCAAAGATAAACTTGAGGATGCTCTAAACTCAGGCGAATATGGCAATCCAAAAGAGTTTTATAAGTCTTTGCCAAGTATTAGTATCTATATTGATGACGTTGATCAATTTATTCAAAAAGTTCAAAATATACCAAACATAGTAAAAATATTAGAACAATCTGCTAGTGCAGGTATTCATATTATTGCTGGAGTTAATTCTGCAAAATTGAAAGGTTTTGATGAAGTATCAAAATTCTTTAAGAATTCGACAAGTGGTGCAGTACTTGGACAAATGGGTGCATTAAGTATGTTCCCTATCAACATGAGAGATATCCCTACTTTTGGCTATGCTATTTTATGTAACAACGGAGAACTTAGAAAGATTAAACTTCCTAAGTTCATCGAAAGTTAGGTGAATAGCAATGAAAAAATATGTAAAATATTTTGGTGGACTGACTCTTATTGTTGTAACTCTTGCTATTGGAATATATTTAGGTGGATTATTAGAAGAATCTAAAAATAATCAAATCAATGGTAATTTATATAACAGCACAAAAATAGCTATTGTTAATTTAGATGCAGGTGTGCAATATCAAAATGAACAAAGAAATTTTGCAAAAGAATTATTAGAAAATTATTCAGAAGATTTTTCAATGACAGGTTTAGATGACGCAAAGACAGGACTTACTGATGGAAGATATGCAGCTTATGTCATTCTTCCTTCAGATTTCTCATCAAATGTTGTTTCTATTAATACAACTCCTCAAAAGAGTTTGTTAAAATACGAAGTAAGTGGTGATTTATCACAAGAAGCAACTGATAAGGCTTGGCAAAATGTCATGAAGCTTAAGGAACAATTAAATGATGATGTTGGTTATGTTTATATCAGTTCCATATTAAGTGAGTTCCATGACGGACAAAATAACGCTTTAAAAGTATTATCGAATGATTCTGAAGATAAGGAAGTCATAATGGCCATTTCAAATTTGGATTTGATTGCTACTTTAGATATAACTGAAGTTGAACGCTTACAAAATAATATTGAGGATTTAGATGTAAGTCCTGATTTTGAAACGAATAAAGCCATTATTTCTGCAATTGACAATGCATATAAAGGATATTTAAATGAAACTGCTTCTGAATTATCTACTTTGAAAGAGGAAGGTAATAGTGTTAATGGTGATATAGCAAATGTATTAAACAATGCAACAGCTATTGAAGGTGTTTTTAAAGAAGATGATAATCCGAATTATTCTTTAGATAGTACAGAAACTCAAATGACTTTATTTAAAACATTATTAGGAACAAACATCAATAATATAGATGGCTTAATAAAAAATGCAGAATCTAGTTCAGCAACTAGTACATCTACTTTAAAAGATAAAGTTTCAACTAAATTAGATACATTAAATAATGAAATTATTAAAAATCATAATGATGTTTTAGAAAAACAAGCTAGTTTAATTACTAGTATTTATCAAAATAACTTTATCTCAAATATATCAGCATCAGAGAACTTAAAAAGTTATACTGAGTTGAATAAATTAGCAGAAAATTATGATAAAGAAATATCTGATTATATAGTATCGCAAGATAGAGTGATGAAAAAGATTTTGGAAGGATGCAATAATTATATAAGTAATCCTCCTGTTGGCGTGAATGAAAGTTTGAAAGATCACTTAATTATTCTATATGTGAACGATAAACAGATGCAGACAGATATCAAAACAATAGCAAAATTTATGAAATATGAGAATGCTGATAAATTCTCATTAATGGATTATTTAAATCGCTATTATGATGAAAATGAAGCAGTTCCAATTGAAAACGTATTAAATGGTTCTCCATCACTTAAAGTCGATATGCAAAATGCATTGCAAACTGATTTAACAAACAAATGGAATACAGCTTCTACACAAGTAAGCGAAATAAATTTGGACGATACGTTAAGTGATGATATGTCAAAGCAAATTAGCGATATAAAAGCACAGTTAGGCAATCTAACAGGTTTTGATGGTACAGAACTTAAAAGTGGTGTAAATGGGTTAATGAATGTATCTAATACAATGTCCTTTGATGTTGTTAATGATTTAGTAAAAAATGATTTAACAGCGTTAAATGATAAGCAAGCTACACAAAAAGCAAATTTATTGAATACGGTTCATACACATCAATCACTGATGGAACAATTAACACAAAACCTTCTTTCTTATGATCCATTATCTAAAATAGATGATGAAGAAATTGAAGATTATGTTAATGACTTTGATAAGAATAACACACAAACGCAAAGAAAAATTGAAGATAAAAATCGTGAGTATGTGAATTTTGTTGATGATTCATATAGAAATGCAGATGAGCAAGTAAGAAGTTTACGTGAAGATGTAACAAAATATCAACAAGAATCTGATGAAAAAGTAACAACTGGATTAGAAACTGCCAAACAGAAGAAAGAGGCAACTTCCTCATCAAATGCATCACTTATGAATAGCTATGTCAATAAGTTACCTTATACGAGAAATGGTACTGTTGAAAATACTGTTGTCTATGATTTTGTAACTGCCCCAACTGATATGGAGGGTTTAAAAGCAAATAATTCATTAATTTCTAGTTCATTTAACTACCAATTCATTTTAATAGGAATCAGCAGTATTCTTATTTTATCTTGGATTATTATGTATGCTGTTTCAAAACGACATAAGAAAGAAAACTAAAAAATAGTATAGTATTATTAGCAAATGATTTAACATGTATATCGCTTTTATTTATAATGTATTTTACATTTAATGGAAATGATATTGGTAGACATTACTAATTATTTTATGTATAATGTAATAGAAAAGATAGAAATTACACAAGGAGGAAATTAATATATGGCAGGAGTAATTCGCTTAAATGCAGAAGGATTAACTAATTCTTCTACACAACTTAAAGGAAAAGGAAATGAATTTGAATCATGGATAAATGAAGTTCAAGCATTAATTAATTCTTTACCTGAATCATGGGAAGGTGCAGCTGCTGAGGCATATGCAGAACAGTTTAACCAATTAAAACCAAGTTTAATTCAAACAAGAGAGTTGATTGAAACAATCGCTACTCAAATTGATCAAACTTTAGCTGCAGCACAAGAGTTGGATGCTAATATTGCTTCAAAATTAGGATAAACTAGCAAGTTATGTTAAGGTATCCCTCACTAAATTTTTGTGATGGGATACTTTTTTTATAAAAAGGAGGAGAGGGAAAATATGTTTTGGGATACATGGGATTATTGGACAGATGATCCAAAAACCAAGAAAATTAAATCATATCGACGCAAATCTAATTATTATGAAGAAAAATACAATTCACTTTCAAGTTCGTTAACAACAATTAATCGTTTGTTATCCGATGCAAAACAGAATTATAAATTAATAGGAACGGGAATTACTTACGTTAATGATGATGTAATTAATCGACGTTATTATGATACAGAAGCTAATCTATACAATAAATTATCTAATGTCATAACTGATTTAGAAAATTGCAGGGATATAATAAGTACGCAGAAAAATAATGTATATAATTTATATCAAACATATTATAGAAAAGCTATTAAGGAGTAGTTGATATGAGTACAAAAATTTATGTTCAAGAAGAAATGTTTGATAAGGCAAAAGAAGTAAAAAAGGCTTTTAAGAATGATTTTAAAGACAGTTATAAAGAAATGAAAAGTCTGTATGATAAAATGTCTAATGATAAAGGATTTCAAGGAAAGGCATGTGAAGGCTTTATTGAATTATTTGATATTCTATTACAATATCATAAAGATTTAATAGAGGAATTACCTGATTTTTTTAAAGCTTTTGAAAATTATGAAGAATCATTAGATGAGGTCAAGTCTACATCTGTTTATAAGGAGTTAGATTAAGATGAGATACAGTGAAAATGAAATAAATTTTTTATGTAGGTTAATAGGCTATGGTAGATTAGCAGGCTTTGATACTTTCTCTATGTTATCTAAAAAAGATAGTGAAGAAGTTGTACAACAATTTACTGAAAAGAATATTATTGAAGGTGATTTACTGTCTAAAACAGGATTAGCTTTAATTCAATTTATTAAATTATATGCAGAATCGAAAATCTATCTTAAGATTGGTGATAGTATGTTTGCTAATTATCAAGATGATGAATATATTATGATTAGTAAAAATGATATGACTTATACAATTGTTCCTTTAAATCAAGATGAAATCGTTGTTACTTTACTTTCAAAATTTTCTGATAAAATGGAAAATATTGAAGATGGAAAAGTAAGAAATAAATTGATGACAAAAAGAAGATTTAAAGAATTTATGGATGAGAATCCTGACATACCTGCAATTTTCTATTATTATATTGATTTAGATAAAAAAGAAAACAGGGATGCGGTGTTGTTTTATGCTGACAATAAATTACAACACTATAATGGGACATTGGAAGAATTGACTATTTATCCAAAAGAATATGTACAACAAGGAATAGAGTCAATCTTTCATAAGGAGGTAGGATAATGGGTAATGAAATAAAAATAAATACGCAGATTCAATCATATGCTGAAGATTTTATCCCTAATGCTCTTAAAATTAATAATTTTTTGAATGAATTAAGTTCACTTTATTCTGATGAACTGCGTGCATATAATGGAGAAGCAAATAAGGAAATCTCTACATATAGTTCATCTATGCTTCAACAAATAGCTGTTTTAAGTCAAAATTATACTTGTCTATCAAATAATTTATTTTCTCTTGTTGAAGCGTTTTTAGAGTTTGATAAGGATAACGAAGAAAAATTAAGACAATTTTATTCTACTATTATTACTAAGAGTGGAATGAAGATAGAGGAATAAAATATGGCAAAATATTATATTTCAAATGAAAATTCATGGCAAACACAAAAAAACAAACAAGAGAAGATGGGACAAGGAATAGATGTATTGTATGATATAGATAGATGGTTGGATAGAGCTTTTAGTCAACTAGAATATGATAAATATGGGCTTATGACAAGAAATTCGTATTCAAGTAGAAGAACAAAAATACAACAATGTGATAAAAAGAATAGTATATTATATAATTATTCTAAATCTATTCATGGCATAGTAGCAGATAAAGACTTTCAGTTCTTTAAAGAATTGAATAAAGCATATGAAGAATTATCTTTATTAGATATAAAGGAATATACAACAAAAAACACATTGAATATCACCGAAAAGAAAACAATACCAATATCTTATTATTCAGGAAGTATGGCATATCAATCAGGAACAGCGACTTCTTATGAAACAAGAGATGTATTAAAAGGAAATATTAATATATATGATATCCAAATGAAATGTGATATGTTTCATATTGAAGAACAGTTAAAAGCCTACTTAGATACAAGTGGGGAAAAATTAAGTGATAAAGAAATAAAAGAAGCAAAAGAGAATTTTTATAAAGAAATACTAAATACATCTTTTGAGCATGAAGTATATGCTGATGATTTCTTTAAAGGCTTATCCACCACATTAGACTTCATACCAGTTGTTGGAGGAGTTAAAAATGTGATTGAGGGTTGTACAGGCTATACGATGACAGGAGAAAAACTGAGAGATAGCGAAAGAGCAACCTATGCAGTATTAGGAACATTATCAACCACACTTGATTTAGTAATGTTTGGAACAGCTTCAGGGTTAATACAAAGTGGAAAGTTTGTAGGAAAAGAAGTAGCAAAAGCATCTATAAAGCAAGCAACAAAGGTGGCAATACTAGAAACAACAGGATCAGTTGTAATGGGATGGACATCACAGTTTGCAAGCGAGAAGTTAAGAGATATGGGATTAAGTTCAGAAGAAATCTTTGCAATCCATGTACTTGTAGGTGTATCAACAGTTGGTGTAAGTAAGTATCAAACAAGAAAATTGTACGATAACTGGGATGATTTTAAAGAAGTTATGTATGATGTAGGAAAGAGAACAGATTTAACAGATAAGCAAAAAGTAAATAAAATTAAGAAATTATTTAAACATGTGGGAGATAAAACAGATATTAACATTCCAGAACATGTCCGCTATTTAAAAGGTTTCTCTAAGGAGGGAGTACCAATATATGATTGGCCTGATAATTTAGGATTTGATATATCTACCATACAAGGAATAAGCAAAGAGAATTCTTTGCCACTTAAATGGGATAGATACGGCTCATTATATGGCACAAATTTTGCGACAAACAGTAATCCACCTTATACATATAGTGAAAGAGCACTTCCGTATGTATTTAATCAAGATGCATATCATAGTGGAAAATTTGTTACAGAAACATATTTTGATAAAATTGATGCAATAAAAAATAACGATTTAAATGCTTTAAACTCCATACTATCGATAGAAGATATCCCACCAGTAAATAGTGAATATTTTGAGAGGTTGCAAGAAAATTTTAGAAACTATAAAATGAGTTGTAATAATCTTATAGACTCTGATTATGGGATTTTTGGTAAAGCTAACGCATGGGATAAGCTGTCAGGCGGAGCAGATCAAATTGTAACTCCTCTAAATGGAGTGCAGTTTGAGAGATTAGGAATACTAATTAATAAAAGATAGGTTGAGGAAAAAAGACATGAAAATTAATAATCAAAAAATTGAAAAAATAAAATTGTTAGAAAACAAATTGAATAATTATACAGTTTATCTTAATAAAAAAGGATATGCATGGCCTGGTATTGGATATTTTTTTGATAAAAATGACTCAAAGTGGAAAATTTTCGATACCCATGAAAAAGGAGAGTTGACTTATTCTTATATTGCAGAGACAGAAGATGAGGTTATAGATAAATTATTGAAAGTCCTGGAAGTGGAGTATGATGCACAACAAGTCATTATAAAATTAAGAAAAAGAAATAGTCTATCTGAACGATAATAATCTTATTATTGTATGCACTTGTATAAATTATTTTTGATGTGGAGGATAAATTCATAGTATATGGAGTTTGTTATGCTAGATAAATCAAAACAAGAATTATTGAATGAAATAAAAAATGGGCATGAAACTTAAAAATATAAGATTTATTATAATCAAGAGGGTTTTATGTGGCCAGCTTTAGGATTTTTTTGATGAAAATAAAAAAAGTGGATAGTGTTTGAAACTATTGAACGTACAAGTCCATGTGTTTATTTAGAAACTAACGATGAGCTAGAAGCTGTATTAAAATTGTATAAAAAAGTTTCTACCAAATACGAAATACAAGAAAGAAATCGCTAAATTGAAAGATAGTCAATAAAATTAAAAGTCTTATTTTAGATTATGTTAAACGCATAAAATAAGACTTTTCTTTTCATTTTTAGTTAGGAATAAAATATAGCAAAATATTATATTTGAAATGAAAATTCATGGCTAACAAAAAAAAGTGAAGATGGGACAAGGAATAGATGTATTGTATGATATAGATAGATGTCTAGATAAAGCTTTTAGCCAATTAGAATATGATAAGTATGGGCTTATGACAAGAAATTCGTATTCAAGTAGAAGAACAAAAATACAACAATGTGATAAAAAGAATAGTATATTATATAATTATTCTAAATCTATTCATGGCATAGTAGCAGATAAAGACTTTCAGTTCTTTAAAGAATTGAATAAAGCATACGAAGAATTATCTTTATTAGATATAAAGGAATATACAACAAAAAACACATTGAATATCACTGAAAAGAAAACAATATCAATATCGTATTATTCAGGAAGTATGGCATATCAATCAGGAACAGCAACTCCTTATGAAACAAGAGGTGTATTAAAAGGAAATATTAATATATATGATATCCAAATGAAATGTGATATGTTCGTATTGAAGAACAGTTTAAAGCCTACCTAGATACAAATGGAGAAAAACTAAGTGATAAAGAAATAAAAGAAGCAAAAGAGAATTTTTATAAAGGAATACTAAATACACATCATTTGAGCATGAAGTATATACTGATGATTTCTTTAAAGGCTTATCCACCACATTAGACTTCATACCAGTTGTTGGAGGAGATAAAAATGTGATTGAGGGTTGTACAGGCTACACCATGACGGGAGAAAAGTTAACCAATTCTGAACGTATCTCTATGGGAGTATTTGGGACACTGTCACTTGCAGTAGATGTAGCAACATTAGGAGCGTTATCAGCCACAACACAAGGAGCAAAAGCCTTGGCCAAAGAAGTAGGAAAAGTGGCATTTGCAGATATTGTTATTGCAGGATATGGAACAAAATACACAAGTGAAGTGATGAGAAATCTAGGAATGAGTCCTGAGCAAGTTATGATGACACATATGGTAACAAGCCTAGCAGTAGGAGGATATTCAAGCTATAAGAATTATAAAAAAAATCTTAGTGATATCATGAAGAATGCAGGACTAGATAATATCGATCAGGCAAAAGATTTAATGAAGTATACAGGTTTATCATCTAAAGATTTAGCAAAACGACTTGAAAATAGCAGTATAGAGAGTATACTAGGAATAGATAAGAAAAATCTAGATTATCTCATGAATAAAACAAACATGAGTGAAGTAGATATACTAACAGAACTCAAGAAGCAAAATATAGACATAGATAAGATAAATGGATTGAATGTTGATGAGATTTTGAAGAAATTAGATAAGGAGAGTAGACCTAAATTTGATATAGACATTGCACAACAAAAATTAAATGAAATCAGAAGTAGGATGCCAAATCAAAATTTAAAAATTAGAGGTAATATGGCAATTGCAGATGTTGCAGTTGAAGGATTGCCCAATGAATTTGTTGCTCATAGTAAAATTCATAATCTTGCCAGTAAAGGTGCTAATGTAGATAATTTTTCATTTACGCGTGAGAATAAATTTTTTGAAACATATGTTGATGATGGATTTCCTAGATATAATGATACAGAAGCAAAAATATTAGAAGATATTGCCTCTAAAATAAAAGATCCTAATATATCGGGAAGAATTAATCTTTTTACAGAATTGCCTGCCTGCCAAAGTTGTACTAACATTATATTTGAATTTAGAAGACGATTCCCTAATATAGAATTAAATATATTTACAAAATAGGAGGACATGAATATGAATAATATGTCATATGAAATTATAAAAGAGATGCTTATTGAAGATTACAATGATTTTATTGAAATTGAATCATATTCAATTAAGCAAGCTATTGCAGCGTTATTAGAAGATAGTGTAATTATGATGAATGAAGATATTAATAATTATATTTCTGTAATAGTCATTTTAGCAAAAATTAGTCTAGAAAGTAATATAATACCTAATTATATCTTAGAAAGATTTACTATTTTATCAGATGATATGATTAAACTTTATAAATATAAAGAAATTCCTGAATTCATAAATGATAAGGCTTATATCGATAATAAGTTAAAGAAAAAAAATATTGAAATTATTGATGATGAATATAAAGAAAGGGTAAATATTTTATTAGGTAACAATTAAATTTTATATAGAATGATACAACATTATATTGATGAATATTTAGCATTATATTGCTGAGATATTTTTCAATATAATGTTCTCTTTTTTAATAAACTGATTTTTAAGTTAGGTATATGCCCAGATCATACTATAGTAGAATATCAGGAAGAATAGAATGCTATAAGGAAAAGAATGAAAAAGTATGGAATTATGCAAGTACTATTCATGGAATATTATCTGATAAGGAAAATGACTTTCATAGAGCATTGAGCGAAGCAATAGATAAGATTCCTAAGGGATTTATATTGCATCATGATATAGATAACGGTGTATTTCAAAGTAAAAGAAAGTATTCATAGACAGTTTACTCACTATGGAGGATATTATTTTAACAAATAGCGAGGAAGGAAAAAAATGTTAATATCAAAATTTAATAACGATGGAATAAAACAAGCAATAAATCAATTTGAAAAAGAGATAGTAAAAATTCCAAGACAATATAAGGACTTTCTCATTAAATATAATGGTGGAAGAACGCCAGAAACAACTTTTAAAATAAATAAAGTATCTTCTGATTTAGTATGTTTTTATGGTTTAGGCAATACTGAAGAATATTATGATTATAGTAAAATTATAACTAGAAGTAGTTTTAAAGAGTTTATTGAAGAAGGATATCTAATTATTGGGTATAATTCTTTTGGGGATTACATTTTAATAGGAGTCAATAATGAAAATAATGGAAAAATTTATTTTTGCTATCATGATAGACCTAAAAAATATATAGAACTAGCAGAAAATTTTTCTACTTTCACAAGTAAGTGTAAAAGTAAAAAAATAGGTTATATTGAAAGTGTAGAAGAAAGGAAAGCATTTTTAATAAAAAATGGTAAAGAAAAAAATATAACGATTGGATTAATTGAAATGTGGCAGGAAGAAATAGATGATTATGCAAATATACATCAGGAAAAATTGATTTTAAATGAAGAAAAAGATTTAGAAAGATAAACTTAAAATAGCAAGACTCCCTTGAGTCTTGCTATTTTATTTAGAAGTTATATCCAATTGGTTAATACTAATTATCTTTGGGAATGTGAAGAATTATGTGTAAGTAAAAATCGACAGGTTTAGATAGTAGATGACGAATCATGTCTAATCATCATCTGTTTATGTATTATCAGTATGCCCAATTCATCAAGGGTTATACTGATTTT